>NZ_CDSBKO010000012.1:0-110061 GCF_977115655.1 Aquimarina sp. | reverse complement strand
AACCTTCCTGTACTGTGCAGGAACGTTTTGCATGGGCAACAAAACCTTCCTGCATCCTTGCAGGAGCCCCAACAGGGCAACAAAACCTTCCTGTACTGTGCAGGAACGTTTTGCATGGGCAACAAAACCTTCCTGCATGCTGCTGTATGTTTATAATCAGTTAGTTATAATTTTCACTAAGACAACTGTAAGTTTGCACTTTATTGGTGCAAAAAACAAAAAAGGGGCTGCCAGTCCCTTGTGCTAACAAGCCACCACCCGAAGCGGAAGCCCCAACTGGCGGGCCGAACGGATAACGTGTGCTGTGCCCTTGCTGCCCTGCTGTGAAAAAGCAAGAACCCCCTGTGCCATAGAGAGTATAAAGCTGTTGCGAACCGGACCCGCTGCCTTGCCCAAACCAATGCTAGGGGTATAATAATATCAATATACTGGATAACCAAAAAAAAACATGTTTTGTTACTTGATATTTTAACATAAAAGTAAGCTTAACTAAAGCCACGTTTACTTTTTCTATTCCCTGATATATAGTTGAAATCGGATAAAATGAGTGCGATTTTTCCGGTTTTTTATTGTGAACTTATTTAGTTAATAGATTATTAATAAATCGTTAAAAAATAGGGTCAAACGTTTTTCAACTGTTTAAAATTAATAGTAACAATATTTACTAAATGAGAAAAATTAACCATATAAACTCACTAAAATGAAAAAAAAGCTATTGAAAAAGATTCTATTGACTAGTATATTATTTATACTAGGATTGCAAGCAGAATCTTATGCACAAACAAAACAAAAAACTAAAAAAACAGAAACAACACAAGAAACCGAAGAGTTCTATACCCAAGAAGAACTGGAAGAGCTTAAAGCTTTAAAAAAAGAACTCGAAGCAATAGCCTTAAAAGAAAAAGAGGAAGCCTTAAGGTTAGCAAAAATACACGGCTGGGAAATTAAGATAAGAAAAGCCGACAGTACTTTTATGGAGCTTCAAAAAGTAGTAGACGGAAAACCTATCTATAATTCTACTAATGGCATTAAAACAACCAAATCAACAAGAACAAATCACTTACATACAGGTGGCTCTTTAGGATTGAACCTTATGGGGCAAGAAATGACAGCTTATGTTTGGGATGGTGGTAAAGTGCGTGTTACGCATCAGGAGTTTGACGGATCAGGAGGCACTAATCGCGTGTCTATGATGGATAAAGCTAGTGAATTGAACGATCACGCACAGCATGTTACAGGAATTATTGCAGCCTCTGGGGTGAAAGAAAAAGCAAAAGGCGTAGCTCCCCATATCAAAGCAAAAGTTGCGGATTGGAATAATGATGAAGCAGAAGTAACAGAGCAGATTATGAATAAAATGCTTGTCTCTAACCACTCATATGGAGCTAGTTTTAGAAATGATAAAACAGGAGCACTGCAAATACCTCAATATTACTTTGGGGGATATGTTGATGAATCCGGACGATGGGATGATATTATGTTTAAAGCCTCAAAATACTTAATGGTTGTTGCCGCTGGTAATGACGGTCTGGATAATAGCGCAAATAAGAATCCCAATACTGGCTTTGGATTTGATAAATTAATAACTAATACAACTCCTAAAAATAATTTAGTAGTTGCCAATGCCCAAGATGTACATGTAGATGACAATGGTAATTTTGTCTCTGCTTTAATAAATCCTTCAAGCAATCAAGGCCCTACAGATGATTTTAGAATTAAACCAGATATTACTGCGGTAGGTACTAATGTTTATTCAACTATTACAAGTAATGATAAGGCATATAAAGAGCTAACAGGAACTTCAATGGCTACACCAAATGTAACTGGGTCGTTATTATTATTACAGCAACATCATAAAAATGTTCATAAAAAATATATGAAAGCCGCTACTTTAAAAGGGCTGGCTTTACATACCGCAGATGATGCCGGGGTTACAGGGCCTGATGCTATTTTTGGCTGGGGAGTACTAAATGCCAAAAGAGCTGCACAAACCATTACTCAAAAAGGAAAAGAAACAAGAATTGAAGAACTGACATTAAAACAAGGGCAAACCTATAAAATTACAGTTACTGCTGATGGAACAAATCCGCTATTGGCTTCAATCTCCTGGACAGATAGACCTGGAGTTGTTACTAAAGCCATAAACTCTAGAATACCTGTTTTGGTAAATGATTTAGATTTAAGGATTTCTAAAGATGGCACCACTTATTTACCCTATAAATTAACCGGGGCAACCACCAATGCTAAAACAGATAATAATGTAGATCCTTTTGAAAGAATAGGGGTTGATGGGGCCTCAGGAACCTATACCATTACAGTTACCCATAAAGGAACATTAACCGGGGGGAGCCAAAATTATTCACTAATTGTTACCGGTATTACCGATGCATCTGTAGTTTGTGATGTAACTGAACCCAAAGAAGTAGCTGTAGCAAACATTAATGCTTCTACAGCTTCTCTAAATTGGAATTTGGTTTCTGGAGCATCCTATGATGTTAGGTACCGCAAGGCAGGAACTTCTTCGTGGACTATAAAAGAAGTTTCAGCAGATCTTGCTTCTCTTAAAATTGAAGGACTATCAGCTTTAACCAGGTACGAAGCACAAGTACGAAGCAAATGTGCTTCTGGTAATTCTGCATATAGCGCTTCAGTTAACTTTACCACTTTTTGTGAGTCCAAAGCAACCAACGGGAAAGACCAGTATATCAGAGAAGTAGTATTAAATACTATAAACAAAGCCTCTACCGATACCAAAGGATATTCAGACTATACATCAATGTCAACAAAGTTAGCAATAGGAGCTACCAATACTATTATCATCACCCCAAAAAGTACTGCTGCAGAAGCGGGATATGGGGTTTGGATTGATTATAACCAAGATGGAAATTTTGAAGATACAGAAAAAGTCTTTACCAAGGATAAATCAAAAGATGTTCAAGTAAGCGGAACCTTTACAGTACCATCATCAGCAAAAACAGGTACTACAAAAATGCGGGTGGTGTTAAAGAAAAACGGGACACCAACAGCTTGCGAAACCTTTGCAGAAGGGGAAGTAGAAGAGTATACAGTTATTATTGACCCAAAAGATACTACAGCTCCTACAGCTCCTGAAGATCTTAGAGCTTATAACATAACAAGAACTAGTGTTAGACTTTCTTATAAAGCCTCTGTAGATAATCGTGAATTGGATAGATATTATATATCTAGAAACGGAAAACTCTTAGGTTATAACTATACCACAGATCTAGAATATGATGATTTACAACCAAACACCTCTTATACATATAGAATAGTTGCTAAAGATAAAGCAGGAAATGAATCTAAAGCAAGTAGTGTAACATTCAAAACCCTGGCTAGTGATTATTGTACCGCAAAAGCAACCAACAAAGAAAAACTGTATATCAAAAAAGTAGAGTTAGGGTGTATTAATACCGCTTCTAGTGGAGGAGCAGGATATCTAGATCATACTACATACAGTGTAACCGATATCATAAAAGGAGTATCTAATAAAATTACGATTACCCCTAGTGATAACCGTTCTGAAGTAGGATATGGGGTTTGGATTGATTATAATAAAGATGGAAAGTTTGATGATAGCGAAAAAGTATGGAGCCTAGAGCCATCTAAAGTAACAAAAGCTATCGGGAATTTTACCATACCATCAACAGTAGAAGATGGTAGAACAAGAATGCGTGTGGTGCTTAAGAAAAATGGAACACCAACGGCTTGTGAAACTTTTGCAGAAGGGGAAGTAGAAGACCATACCATTACTATTATTACCACAGATACAAAACCCCCTACGGTTCCCAGCAATGTTACGGTATCTAATGTTGCACAAACTAAAGCAAGAGTATCTTGGTCAGCTTCTTTAGATAATATTGGGGTAACCGAATATGAAATATTTAATGGGGAAACAGTTCTAAAAACTACAACAAATACCTATTATACAATAACAGATTTAAAACCAAGCACTCGTTATGTAATAACTGTAAAAGCTAAAGATAAAGCAGGAAATGTATCTGCTACGAGCAATACGGTAACATTTACCACCAATTGTGTTGCTAAGGCAAACAGCTCAAAAGAACAATATATCAGTAAAGTAGTATTGGGTAATATTAATAAGTCTTCGGATGGTGGGAACGGATATTCAGACCATACATCGATTTCAACTAACTTGGCAAAAGGAGCAACCAACACCATTACCATTACTCCTAAAAGTACTGCTGCAGAAGCAGGATATGGGGTTTGGATTGATTATAACCAGGACGGGGATTTTGACGATACAGGCGAAAAAGTCTGGACTAAAAATAAATCCAAAGAAACTCAAGTTACAGGAACGTTTACAGTACCATCATCGGCTAAAAATGGTGCTACAATAATGCGTGTGGTGTTAAAGAAAAACGGGACACCAGCTGCTTGTGAAACTTTTGAAGAAGGTGAGGTAGAAGATTATACCGTTACTATTGTTTCAAAATTTGCTGAAACCGAACCTCCCACAATCCCTAACAACCTTAAAGTTACCAATGTATCACAAACAAGTGGTGTACTTTCCTGGGACGCTTCTACAGATAATCATGGAGTGGCCGAATATGAAATATTTCGTGACGGTAAACTTATCCATAGCACAAGAGAAACTTCGTATACCCTTACCGGTTTAGCCTCCAAAACTTCGTATACGTTGGCAGTGTTGGCAAAAGATGCTGCAGGAAATACTTCTCTTAAAAGCAAAACGGTAACATTTAAAACACATTGTATTGCGAAAGCAACCAATGCAACCAATCAATATATCAAAAGAATAGAATTAGGAACTATTGATCACTATTCTACCAGCGAAGGTGGGTATTCTGACTATACCTCTATTTCAACGAAGCTAGCAAAAGGAGCAACCAACACCATTGCTATTACTCCCAAAAATACTGCTTCAGATGCATGGTATACGGTTTGGATCGATTATAACAGGGATGGAGAATTTGAAGAAGGAGAAAAAGTCTTTGCCAAGGACAAATCAAAAGATGCCCGGGTTAGTGGAACTTTTACCATACCTGCTACAGCAAAATTAGGTAAAACAACAATGAGGGTAGCCTTACAGAATAATGCAGCACCGACATCATGTGGAGCTTTTGCAGAAGGAGAAGTAGAAGAGTATACCGTTAACATTGTTAAAGAAGGCACAGATGTTACACCACATACCGCTATTCGTGACCTTAAAACATCTCATATAACACAGACAAGTGTTAAGCTTATATGGGGTGAAAAGCCTGATTCAGAAGGAGCGGTAGCTAAAGTTTTTGTTGAAATATCACCAATAGTAGACTACAAACAAAAAGATACATACGGGACTTCTGTTGTCGTAGCAAATTTAAAACCAAACACTACGTATACAGTAAACATAGTTCTTATAGATAAAGCAGGAAACAGGTCTAAACCAAGTAAAGCAGTAACATTTACAACGCTTTGTAAGTCTAAAGCAACCAACGGGAAAGACCAGTATATTAGTAAGGTGGTATTAGGTAATATTGACAATACTTCTACGGATACAGAGGGATATTCAGATTATACAACATCTGAAACAATCAGGACAAATCTAGCTAAAGAAACAGCGAACACGATAACCATAACTCCTAAGAGCACTACTTCAGATGCATGGTATGCGGTTTGGGTTGATTATAATAGAAACGGAAAGTTTGAGGATACAGAAAAAGTGTTTACCAAGGATAAATCAAAGGATGCTCGGGTTAGTGGAACTTTTACCATACCTTCAACAATAAAAGAAGGTTCTGCAACAATGCGTGTTGCGATAAGTAATAAAAACATAGGCAATGCTTGTAGCTCTTTTTCAGAGGGAGAAGTAGAAGATTATATCATTAACATCGTTAAAAAAGGTAGTGATGTTACCCCTCCTAAAGCTCCTAGCAATGTTATAGTATCTAACATAACACAAACAAGTGCTACCCTTACTTATGATAATATTAAAGAAACAGACAAAAATATAGATAATATTCATGTTTTTACAACTAGTGAAGAAATATTAGATGCTAGTAATAAAGGATATACGAGTCTTAAACTAGATAACCTAAAAGCTAATACTACTTATAGCGTACAGTTATATGGTCAAGATAAAGCAGGAAACAGGTCTAAACCAAGCAATGTAGTCACCTTTACCACCTATTGTGAGTCTAAGGCAACCAACGGGAAAGACCAGTATATTAGTAAAGTGGTATTAAATACTATAGATAATAGTTCTACCGATACCAAAGGGTATTCAGATTATATATCGATTTCCACGAAGCTGGCAAAAGGAGCTGCCAATACCATTACCATTACTCCAAAAAGCACTGCTACAGAGTCAGGATATGGGGTTTGGATCGATTATAACAAAGATGGAAAGTTTGAGGACACAGAAAAAGCTTGGGCCAAGACATCTAAAGAAGCTAAAGTGAATGGTACTTTTACCATACCTGCTACAGCAAAACTAGGAAAAACAAGAATGCGAGTGGTGCTTAAGAAAAACGGAACACCAGCAGCTTGTGAAACTTTTGCAGAAGGCGAGGTAGAAGAGTATACCATTAATATTTTACCAGAAGGTAGTGATGTTACCCCTCCTAAAGCACCTAGCAATGTTATAGTATCTAACATAACACAAACAAGAGTTTTGCTTAGTTATGATAAAGTTGATGAAGATGTTGATATATATTCTTATGAAATTATAAAAAGTTCATCAAATGAAAATAATAAGATTGGTTTTACGCCTTATACAGATGGAATGTTGTTTACTAATTTAAAGCCAAACACTACCTATACATTGCAATTGTTTTTTTCAGATAAAGCAGGAAACAGGTCTAAACCAAGCAATGCAGTCACATTTACAACACTTTGTGAATCTAAAGCAACCAATGGGAAAGACCAGTATATCAGCAAAGTAGTATTAAATACTATAAACAATGCCTCTACCGATACCAAAGGGTATTCAGATTATACATCGATTTCCACAAAGCTGGCAAAAGGAGATGTAAATACTATTAGCATTACTCCAAAAAGCACTGCTACAGAGTCAGGATATGGGGTTTGGATCGATTATAACAAAGATGGAAAGTTTGAGGACACAGAAAAAGCTTGGGCCAAGACATCTAAAGAAGCTAAAGTGAGTGGTACTTTTACCATACCTGCTACAGCAAAACTAGGAGAAACAAGAATGCGTGTGGTGCTTAAGAAAAACGGAACACCAACAACATGTGGAACTTTTGCAGAAGGCGAAGTAGAAGAGTATACAATTAATATTATTCCTAAAGCCCCTAGCAATGTTATAGTATCTAATATAGCATCAACAACTGTTACCCTTACTTATGATAATGTTCTAGAAAAAAATGAAGGTGTAAGTGGGGTTGTTGTCTATGCAGATGGCAAATCAGAAAAACTAGAAACTAGTTATAGAGGTGTGACTAGCCTTAAGCTGATTAATTTAAAACCAAATACTACCTATACAGTAAGGGTATTTGTTCATGATAAAGCAAAAAATCTTTCTAAAGGCAGTAGAGCAGTCACCTTTACCACCTATTGTGAGTCTAAAGCAACCAATGGGAAAGACCAGTATATCAGCAAAGTAGTATTAAATACTATAAACAATGCCTCTACCGATACCAAAGGGTATTCAGATTATACATCGATTTCCACAAAGCTGGCAAAAGGAGATGTAAATACTATTAGCATTACTCCAAAAAGCACTGCTACAGAGTCAGGATATGGGGTTTGGATCGATTATAACAAAGATGGAAAGTTTGAGGACACAGAAAAAGCTTGGGCCAAGACATCTAAAGAAGCTAAAGTGAATGGTACTTTTACCATACCTGCTACAGCAAAACTAGGAAAAACAAGAATGCGAGTGGTGCTTAAGAAAAACGGAACACCAACAGCTTGTGAAACGTTTGCAGAAGGCGAAGTAGAAGAGTATACAATTAATATTATTCCTGCGGCTCCTACTAACTTTAAAGTATCTAATATAACACAAACAGGTGCTAAATTTTCTTGGGATGCTTCTAAATATAATATCAGAAGAATTCGATATGGTATTTGGAATAATAAAATAAATAAGCGTGTAGGTAACTTAACAACAAATACTTTTAATACTGTTACGGGGTTAAAACCTAATACTACTTATACATTAATTGTATATTCTCTTGATTCAGCAGGAAATTATTCTGAAGATAGTAATGCAGTCACATTTACAACACTTTGTGAATCTAAAGCAACCAATGGGAAAGACCAGTATATCAGCAAAGTAGTATTAAATACTATAAACAATGCCTCTACCGATACCAAAGGGTATTCAGATTATACATCGATTTCCACAAAGCTGGCAAAAGGAGATGTAAATACTATTAGCATTACTCCAAAAAGCACTGCTACAGAGTCAGGATATGGGGTTTGGATCGATTATAACAAAGATGGAAAGTTTGAGGACACAGAAAAAGCTTGGGCCAAGACATCTAAAGAAGCTAAAGTGAATGGTACTTTTACCATACCTGCTACAGCAAAACTAGGAAAAACAAGAATGCGAGTGGTGCTTAAGAAAAACGGAACACCAGCAGCTTGTGAAACTTTTGCAGAAGGCGAAGTAGAAGACTATACCGTTAACATTTTACCAAAAGACACAGAAGCTCCTACAGCTCCTGTTAATCTTGTGGTATCTAATATTACAAAAACAGAGGCTACTATTTCTTGGGATACCTCTAAAGATAATATAGGCATAGCGCAATATGAAGTGTTTAACGGAGAAACCAGTTTAGGTACTACAACAGGGACCTCTTATAAAGTATCTAACTTGAAAGCTAATACCGAGTATACCGTTTCTGTAAAAGCCAAAGATAGAGCAGGAAATGTTTCTAAAGCTGGTAAGAAAACCTTTAAAACACAAGATATTTATTGTGTTTCTAAAGGAAGTAATTCTACTTATAGAAAGATAGACTATGTTTCTTTTGGAGGAATGACAAACACTTCTGGAGATAATGGTGGTTATGCAGATTTTACATCAAAAGTTGCTACTGTAATTAGAGGAACCACGAATAGAATTAGAGTGAATTTTTGTTGTGATAAAAAACCATCTGGCGTTGATTCGAGTTATAGCAGCTGGGGAGTTTGGATTGATTTTAACAAAGATGGAGTCTTTGGGGTACATGAACGAGTAGTTAGTCTAACTTCTGTTAATGGTTATATAGATTTTGAAAACGATATTGAAATCCCATTAAGTGCTGTACTAGGCTCAACAAGAATGCGGGTTTCTATAAAATATGGAGAGAATCAAACAGCTTGTGAAACTTTTGCACATGGAGAAGTAGAAGATTATACCGTTAATATTACCGATATTCCATCTTCTAGTAATGCTCGCACTCAAACTTTAGGGAATGAAATAATGGTGTACCCTAACCCTGCATCAGATTATGTACAGGTAAAATTAGCAAACTCTAAGGCAAAGAATTTAACGTATAGTATTATAAATATTTTTGGACAAGTTGTTAAATACGGACTGTTAAACAGCGATAGTATTTCTGTTTATGATATTATACCAGGTACTTATGTATTGGAAGTATATGATGGTCAAAAATTAATGAGAACCAGATTAGTTAAGAAGTAACCCCCAATTTCTTAGCTATATTTAACCCGAGCTTTATGCTCGGGTTTTTTTTGAGTATTGCTAGAATTATAGGTGTTTCAAAAAATACAGTATTATCCAGAATACTAACAATTAGTGGTTATGCCAGTTGTACTTTGAATTTACTGTAGAAGAAAATGGACTATTCTTTTGTTTATACGAAGGAGAAAAATTAAGCATAGCATTTGCTACGGTTCATTTTTATTCTGAAGTAGAAATAAAAAAGAGTATTTTATTGCGGTAAATTCAAAGTGTAAACGGTATTAAATTAAAATTCTGTCTTATAGTAGGGGGTTAGGCTGCAAATTTAAGGTCGATGAGCTGTAGAGTTTTACTGGCAGCAAGAATAATGTAACCTGGATTACCTATGCTATAAAAAGAGAGATCAAAAGTGTTGTTGATTATTGTTGTAGGTAGAAAAATAAAGGATACTATCAGGTCTTTGATTAATAATATGTTATGTTTGTCTTGGTAGAATTTATACCGATCGATTAAATATTTATCCGGATTGATCCCTAAAGAAATTCATAAAGTGTTTCGATATTGCATCAATAGAATAGAGTGTAAGAATTTGACTTTACGTACTCATATAGCTAAATCAGCATAAAATAACATTAATCTTTATAGTAAATAATCGAATTTCTACGTCTTAAAAATACTCGTTATAGCTCTGCTATGACTGCGTTTTTTGCCTTAAACTTCGATTATTTCCTTTATAAATCTTTTATGCCATTTCATATTAATTTAGCTATATTAAAAGATTATCAAGAAGAACGATTTGTTTTTTGAGAAACAAAATATACCTCATCGTATATATACGAATCTATTTTGGATAGTTTTTTATGATTAAGAAAACTACTTCTACCCCGATCTGTTATTAGTAAACTTTACTATTTTAATACTTTGTACTAATGGATTAAGTACAATATTTTTTTAGATCTGTTATTTTGTTTTAGTTTCTCCTATAATTACACCAAAGTTTCCGTCTAATTGATTCTGGTTTTTAGAAGGTAGATATACTCTGGATACAAATCCATCGAGATACAATGCATTTTTGCAACCGTTTTGCTTAAAATAGGAAGCAAAATCATAAAAATTTGTTTTCTCTATAGATATTGCAAAAAGTAAATTCCCATTGGGTAAGATTCCTACTCCGTTTCTGATATGGACATTAGAGGATCCCTCTCTGAATTTAGGATGGATTTCTCCATCAACCAATAGCATAGGACCAGATTGTGTTGCATATTTGATATGTTCATTAGGCCTAAACATTTTTGTGGTACAAATGACAGGTTTGTTTTTTTTGGTTACATAGAATATCCCATTGGGTTGAAGGTAAAAATTGCCATATCCGTTTTGGGATGTGTCAATCCTGGCTTTGGTTTCTCCGTTTTCAATATAAAGTCCCTGAGGAGATAGATCTTTATTATACATTCCCCCGTTCATTGCAAAAATCAATTCCTTGTTTTCTTTTTCAAGCCCTGATTTTAATTTTTGAAAGCTTTTGTAATTAATAGTGTCCTTGTTTTTCCAATAAAAATGTAACTCTTGTAGCAAAGGATTTACTTCATAGCTTAAAAACCTGGATTTTTTAGCCTGAGTTTCTGATTTCTTAATAAAAAAGAAACTGGTTAATAATATCAGTGCTCCGGGTATTATTATAGAACCAATAAGTTTTTTCATTACCCGCTAGTTCTTATATATCTTTCCATCTTTCATTACAAACACTACATTCTCCATAGTACTTATTTTTTGGGTTGGATCGTCATTTACGGCTACAATATCGGCTAAATAGCCAGGAGTAATTTGCCCGATCTGATCTTGCATATTCAGGATTTTGGCGTTGGTGATCGTTGCACTTTGTAAGGTAGCCATTGCAGGCATACCTGCTTCTACCATAAAACCAAACTCTTTTCCGTTTTGCCCGTGTTTAAACACTCCTGCATCGGTGCCAAAAGCAATGCCCACTCCACGATCGTATGCTTTTTTAAATGTATTTTGAATTTTTGGACCAATCTCCAGAGCTTTAGGAACAATAATAGCAGGATAATAACCATCAATAGCTGCTTTTTCGGTAACTTCTTTTCCAGCAGTAATAGTTGGTACCAGATAGGTATCATATTGTTTCATCATATCCATGGTTTTTTCGCTCATTAAAGTACCATGTTCTATGGTTTTTACACCTCCTAAGATGGCACGTTGCATGCCTTCATCCCCATGTGCATGTGCTGCCACATGAAACCCATAATCTTTTGCGGTTTCGCAGATTGCTTTTATTTCTTCTATAGTAAACTGGGGGTTTGAGCTACTTTTTGCTACACTCAAAACACCTCCCGTAGCAGTTATTTTAATAAGATCAGCTCCGTTTTTATAGCGTTGTCGTACTGCTTTTTTAGCATCTTCTACACTATTTACTACACCGTCTTTTGGGCCCGGGTCCCCAATTAAAGATCTTTTGTTACCATTTGTAGGATCGCCATGTCCACCGGTAGTAGATAATATTTTTCCTGCGGTCAATACTCTGGGACCTTCTATTCTTCCATTTTCAATAGCTTTTTTAAGTGAAATATTAACGCCACTCCCTCCCAGATCCCGTACAGTAGTAAATCCGGATAGTAACGTTTTTGAAGCAAAGGCAACAGAGTTAAAAGCAATATCAGCTTCGCTATCGGTATATTTTTGCAGATAGGCTTTGGGGTTTGTTTCTCCTTCCAAATGCACGTGCATGTCTATTAAACCGGGCAATACAGTTTTGTTTTTAAGATCAATCGTAGTATCTCCTTTTTTACCAGTAATATATCCGTTTTCGATTTTGGTAATTTTATTTCCGGAAACAATAATAGTTTTTTCAGATAATACTTTTCCTGCTTTAGTGTCTAATAGTTTTCCGCATTGTAAATAAGTGTCTTGTGCTATAATTGTAGAGTATAACAGTATAAATAATAAGGTGTATATGTATTTCATGGTATAAGGATTTATGTAAAAGTATGTCTGTAAAAGCAACAATTTATAATAAATAGTCGTGATTTAGGAATAGATTAGGATTTCTTTTAGAAATATCCATACACCAAACATAAATCTTAAAAGGGTATTTGACTTTCAAATCCCTTCAGTACAAAAGTGCTGTGCAAAAATTTTATTGCCTCAAAGAGAAAAGCAATTTCGCATTTTTTAGCATATTTTTAGAACCCATTTGGTATAACTCATTTTAATAACTCTTCAAGGTTTTGCTCTATATATTGCGGTATGGCATTAACATCGATAATCTCATCAGATAAGCCTTTTTTCTTTTCCTGAAGTTGTATTATTTTTTCTTCGATGGTGTTTTTGGTGATAAATCGGGTTACCATTACGTTATCAGTTTGACCAATACGATGGGATCTGGCAATAGCTTGCTTTTCTATAAAAGGGTTCCACCATGGATCTAATAATACTACATAAGATGCCTTGGTAAGGTTTAATCCTATACCACCTGCTTTTAAAGAAATAAAGAATAAGGATACCGCATCGTTTTTTTGAAACTCATATACTACCGCTTCCCGATCTGTTCCTTTAGTTTGTCCTGTTAAGGTAACATAGGTTATATTATTCTGTCTGCACCATTCTTGATATAAATTAAGGTGAGAAACAAAAGAACTAAAAACCAATACTTTTTTGTTGGCTTTTACCAAAGTGCTTAAGTAATTTGTGACATCCTGAAATTTTCCTGAAAGATTCTCCGATTCAGGATCTGTAAGTTTTGGATGATTAACAATTTGCCGAAGCTTGGTTAAAGTATTGATGATATTAATTTTATTATTATAAACGGTGTCAATGCCTAATAGTAAATTTCTGGCCGCAGACTTTTGAGATTCATACTCTTTTTCTTGCGCAGAAAGCATTTCTGTATATATAATCTGTTCGGATAATTTAGGAAGATCTTTGGCAACCTGTTCTTTGGTTCTTCTTAATATAAAAGGGTCGATAAGAGTTTTTAATTCTTGAATACGCTCTGCATCCTGATGTTTTTCTATTGGGGTTTTAAAATGATCCTTAAAAAAGGAATAGCTGCCAAGCATTCCCGGGTTAATAAACTCCATTTGTGACCAAAGGTCGGATAAAGAATTTTCTATAGGAGTACCACTTAAAGAAATTTTATGAGCAGTATTAATTGTATTTATTGCCTGAAATATTTTAGACTCCTTGTTCTTGATCTGTTGACTTTCATCGGTTATTAAATACGTAAAATTCACTTTTTTTAACGTAGAAATATCTTTGGATATAGTGGTATAGGTAGTTAAAACAATATCATAGGTCTCTAGGTATGGTACTATTTTTTTGCGATCAGCCCCGGTATATTTTATAATAGTAAGATGTGGTGCAAATTTTAATATTTCATGTGCCCAGTTAAAAACCAAAGAAGATGGCAGGACAATTAGAGCTTTAAGATAAGTTTTTATCTCTAATGGGTCGTTAAACAAGTCTAATCTAACTGTTTTCACTTCTTCTTTAGCAGGAGTTAATTGTTCTTTTGCAAAAAGTAACATTGCGATAGTTTGCAAAGTTTTTCCTAATCCCATATCGTCTGCCAGACATGCACCAAGTTTATGGTGATGGTGGTTAACTAACCATTGTACTCCTTCTTCTTGATAGGGGCGTAATGTAGCTTTAAGTTTAGAGGATTGGGTGTATGGATTTTGAAGTGTATCTTCTTTTATGGGTATCTCTTCTGGAGGAATAACATCTTTCAATAGCGTATAATTGCTTTTAGGAAGCTGTACTCCTTTATCGGTTACCTGAGCAAAATCTACCATTTTTTTATATCGGGTCATCCACTCTTTTGGAATAATAAATACGGTATCGTTATCCATAGGAAAAAAACGATCATTTAATCTTATGTATTTTACGAATTTCGCAAAAGGAATTTCTTGTTCTCCAATAGTAACAACACCTTTAATATCAAACCAATCTTTTTCTTGTTTGCTGTTTAAATGGATAGTATGAGAAGAAATACTAACGGTTTTATCCTCTATTAAAGGTAGTTTTATTTTAAATCCTTCTTTCTCTAACTCGGTTTTGTGTTGTTTTAGCCATTCCAGAATTTCAAAAGGATCATCAGGTTTTTTAATTTCTAATAAGTGGCTATTATTTATTTGTAAACCTTTGGATGTTAGCAGGCTGATAATTTTATTTTCGGCTTCAGCATCTCGTTTGGTTTGTATAATTTCAATTTGATCCCCTTTTTTAAAATCTACATTAGAAACGGTAGTTTTTGTACTGTTATAATCAAATAAAGCTTCGCCGTATTCAAAAATAACTTTTACAACATAGGTGTTTTGAATAAAATCCTGAATTACTTCAATCCCATACGATGTTATGTCTTGATGGGTTACAATATCAAAACCATGGGTAATAACATCTACATTTTTAATTATAGGAATAATTACTTTTTCTAAATATATTTTAATGTGTTTTTTGGCAATAGTGATTTTTTCTTTGTCAAAAAACGGTTTTAGTTTATTGGCATTAAGGTTTTCAATTTGATATATGCATTTGTCTATAATAACCCATGAAGGATCATTAAGTAGTATTTGTATGTCATGATTTTTTGGAATTAAAATAGTGTCTTTGTCTTTAAGAGAAAAAGCATATTCAATACCATCTTCTGTTTTTGTAAACTCTAGTATTGGTTGCAGTGCATTATTGCTAATAGAAAGTCTGTGGTTTTCGAAAGGATCTTTTCTTTGTGCATTAAAACTTATAGAAAAATTATGAGTAACAATCAAAGAATAAAAAGCAGATAATTTTTTATCTATATAGTTTAACAGAACATTTTTAACTTTAGGATCTTTTGCTATTTCTGCAAGGGGTAAGCTTTTTCTTCTTTTTGTAATTACAAATCGTTGTTCCAGAGCACTAACTTTTAGATCAGAACAAATTTTTAATAATTGCTCGTGTGGGGTATCATAAAACGCTATATCATAACTTTGCAGAGTTTGCGGGGTTGCTTGTTTTTCTACGTATCCTAAATAGTTATCGGTTATAGGTACAATATAAGCGTCTGGTAAGGCGGGAATTTCTGGTAAATTATGATCAACAAGATTATAGCAAATACAAAATGAATCCATGTAAATAGATAAGGGGATTGAGGGGTTATATATTAAAAAGAATTAATGTTTTTTGTTATTTAAAACAAAATCAAAAAAGAGGATGTTTAAAAAAGTATAAATATTATAAATGTTCCCTTTAGAAATTTTGGATACCAATTTGTAATCTTATACCATTTTAACTTTGAAATAGTGTGTATAGAAATTGAATTTATTTTTTAAGTATTCAAGGCAAAAAGCTTGTGCCAGACTTGATCTGGTATCAAGCATAGCTGTAGTTACGGTTATATTTTTTAACGAAGAATAGATGAAAAAGAAATAATTTATTAGTGCTATTTCAAAGTTAAAATGGTATTATTGGTTAGAAAACTTCTTCAGGCTTATAATAGTGATACATTAATTTTTAGATATTCTCTTTTTTGATCTTATCTTAGGTGCTTATAAATGATAAAATAAAGCTTTATTTGTTTACAAAATCAATAACAGTTTTAGTAATGAAATCAATCTGGTCATTATCTAGTTCTGTATGCATTGGTAACGAAATAACTTCTTTTATTAATTGATTAGTTACAGGAAAATCCGCTTCGTTATAACGATCATCCTTATACGCTTTTTGACTGTGTAAAGGAATCGGGTAGTAGATTCCGGAAGGGATATCATTATCATTAAGATGTTGTACCAAAGCATCTCGTTTGCCATTAGTTATTCTTAATGTGTATTGATGAAATACGTGGGTATCCTCTGATCCGGTAATATGGGGAGTTATAATATGCTCCTGACCTGTAAAAGCATTAGTGTACTTTTTTGCAGCATCTCTTCGTGCGTTATTATAGCTGTCTAAATTAGGAAGTTTTGCTCTTAATACAGTAGCTTGTATAGAATCCAAGCGAGAGTTTACACCAATAACATCATGATGATATCGTATATACATACCATGATTAACTATGCCGCGAAGCTTGTGCGCCAAGTCGTCATCATTGGTAAAAATAGCACCGCCATCTCCATAACACCCTAGGTTTTTAGAAGGAAAAAACGAAGTAGAAGCTACATGACCTATGGTTCCGGATTTAGAGATATTTCCGTTTTTTGAATGATAGTTTCCACCAATACCTTGCGCATTATCTTCGATTACATATAAATTATACTCTTTGGCAATTTCCATAATAGCATCCATATTGGCAGATTGCCCAAACAGATGTACAGGTACAATAGCTTTAGTTCTGGGAGTAATCGCTTTTTTTATGGCTTCAGGATCAATATTAAAAGAATCTGGTTCTACATCTACTAATACAGGAGTTAATTGCAGTAAGGCAATTACTTCTACAGTTGCAGCAAAAGTAAAATCTGCAGTAATAACCTCGTCACCAGGTTGTAAACCTAATCCCATCATTGCAATTTGTAATGCATCGGTACCATTGGCACAAGGAATAACGTGTTTTACCGCCAGGTACTCTTCTAATTCTTTTTGAAAACTATGAACTTCTGGTCCATTAATAAAAGCCGTTGATTCTATAACATCAAGTATAGACGAATCGATACGTTCCTTGATTTGCTCGTATTGACCTTTAAGATCAACCATTTGTATTTTTTTCATGAATGTGTTTGTTGTAACTCGACGAAAATACAAAATATTGAAATGACTGCCAATGCAATTTTATGTAAAAAGAGCTGTATTTTAGCAATTCATAAAAATTATGATTTTTGAGCATTTTATATAACATCCTGATAAGCATATTTAATAAGTTGCTTCCGGTTATTGGTTGGTTTGGTGCTAAGCTAAACTTATTTGCCAATGGAAGGAAAACAGTTTTTGAGACTCTTGAAAAATATTTTCCTGCTCAAGAGCAGGTTTTATGGTTTCATTGTGCATCTTTAGGAGAATATGAGCAAGGTGTACCGGTTATGGAAGTTTTGAAGAAAAAATATCCGGATCATAAATTATTAGTGACTTTTTTCTCTCCCTCGGGGTACGAAGCAAAGAAAAAAAGCACTTTGGCAGATTTGATTGTGTATCTTCCTTTGGATACAAAATCAAATGCCAAACGATTTATACAGCTTGTAAAGCCAGATTTGGCGGTGTTTGTAAAGTACGAGTTTTGGCCTAATTACTTAAAAACATTACAGTCTCAAAACATACCTGCGGTATTTATTTCGGCAGCATTTAGAAAAGATCAGGCATTTTTTAAATGGTATGGGGGTTTTATGCGAAATGTATTAAAAAAGGTAGATCACTTTTTTGTTCAGGATGTAGTATCTGAAACTTTAATGAAAGAACATGGTTTTGCTAATATAACGGTAAGCGGGGATACTCGTTTTGATAGAGTTTCCCGCCAGATTGAAATGGATAACCATGTAGATTTTATCTCAGAGTTTGTAGATAACAGGCTTTGTGTAGTAATAGGTAGTTCCTGGCAACAAGATGAAGAGGTTTTTGTAGATTTTGTGAATGACGCTCCGGATACTCTTTGTTTTATTATTGCACCTCACGAAATAAAAGAAAATAACATTTCTTCATTACAGCAAAAAATCAAAAAGGAAACAGTTTTATATTCAGAAAAAGGTGAGGTAGTGCTAAAAGACAAACAAGTATTTATCTTGAACTCTATAGGGTATTTATCCAGAGTTTATAGTTATGCAGATATAGCTTATGTAGGAGGGGCAATGGGCACAGGAGGATTGCATAATATTTTGGAGCCGGCAACTTTTGGGATCCCGATTATTATAGGTAAAAATTTTAAAAAGTTTAGAGAGGCTATACAACTTCAAAAACTAGCAGGACTGTTTTCTGTTTCTGATGCAGATGAATTTACTAGCATTACCAATAAACTAATTGAGGATAAAAAATTCAGAGAAAAAACAGGTATGATTTCAGGGCATTTTATCAATAGCAATACAGGGGCTACAAGAACTATTTTGGAGTATTTATCTAAATTGATACATTGCTAAATTTGTGCAAAATGCTTTTTTTTAGCACACTTTAAACTATGATTATATCATAGTATTTTTTTAATAAACAACAGTTTTACCGTACAAATATTTAGTGCTTTAACTTATTTTTAATAGTATAAACCTTGTTTTTTGCAGGGTTCTTTTTCTTTGATAAACAGTTTATTAACTCTGTTTTTTTGCCGATTTTGGTCATAGATTTGTTTTGGGGATTTGGGTAGTACTTAATGCTGCCAATTTTTAAATAAAACAAAATAAATAATACCATTTTAACTTTGAAATCGTGCGTATAGAAATTGAATTTGTTTTTTAAGTATTCAAGGCAAAAATCTTGTGCCAGACTTGATTTGGTATCAAGCATAGCTGTAGTTACGGTTATATTTTTTAACAAAGAACAGATGAAAAAGAAATAATTTATTAGTGCTGTTTCAAAGTTAAAGTGGTATAACTCTAAAACTTATTAATTATGAAAAATCGACTTTTAAAAACAGTAATGATTGTAATAATCCTTAGTATAGGATTTATTGCTTGCGAAAAAGAAGAAGTTGCAGAACTAGCAACAAATAGTATTAAATGAGGAGCCAACTAAAGATGCTGTGCTTCCTGCCGATGTATCCATGCATTCACGTCTTGTGGCAAAAGTGCAAAAACAGGGTCACGAATTTAGCTTTATAGCATTAGGAGAAGAAGATGATATAGTGGTTATAGAAAGATTATACGGGAATGCATATAGTAATCAAGAAAAAGGAGTAATAAAAAATGAAGAACTAACTCCGTTTGATGTTTTTGTGCAGGTTACTAATAATAATATTGAGGTGCCGGATAGAATTGCAAAAACAGCTAGCAAAGAAGCTTTAAAAGCTTCTGGTCGACAAATCCAGAAGTTTGAGAAGCAAGTAGAAATTTTGGATGCTAATTATGTCGAATTGAACCAAAAAGCAGCATGTTATGATGTAGGAGCAACTAATTTCAGAAATACATATTGCTATGCACCTGTTTCTTCTACACCTTCTAATATTGAGTTTTGTGATGAGGGAGCAAGAACATCTGCATTAACCAGAGAATCTTATTTTGGTGGATCCTGGAGAGAATTAGATGATACACGCACTTGGACAAATGTGATATGCGGAAGAGTTAGGGTACAATTTTATGCATGGAAAAAAGATGGAATATGGCCTTGGTCTGATTACAAATGGTTTTTAGAATACCAAGTTGATTTTGATAATGGAATATGGTATGCAAACCACCTCACTTCAAATAATACAGAAAGAAAAGTTGTAAGAACAAGAATTTCTGGTACAGGCTCTTATAGATCTTATACGAGATTTCATTAATTTATTGAAATCGATTTAAATCAAAAACAAACAAGAGGTGTAAAGTTTTTTATGTCTCTTGTTTATTTATAAACTACACAGTTACGGCTTTATTAAGATATCGCCTGAACGGAAGCATTTCTTTGTAAACTTCTATAATTTTATCCGTAAAATTGTTACTAAGTATGTCTTCTTTGGTTAAAGAGTGAATTACAGCAAAAGTTCGGTGTTTGAGTAAGTCAATATGTTTATGGTCAGAACTGTATCCTTTTGGAGCTGTTTTTAACATGTTCTTATCAGGAATCATACCGCCAAAAGTAGCTTTAAAACTATGTTTGTTTAGTATTTTTACTAATTCTTCACCGTTATAATCAATAGCTTCCCTAATGCTATTAAGGGTTTTGTTGTCGGGTTTCCAGTAGCCTCCTGCCAATTCGCATTCGTTAATGCCAATCTGGATATAAAAATCACCTTGTTTTGTTAGTTGGTCTAATCCGGCGGCAAAATGATCTTTATAAACAGGTTTGTTTGGATGAAAAAGTAAATTATTATTAATACGATTTATTCCCTTTTTGCCAGAAGTAGAACAATAAGTGGGATCTATGGCAGCAAATCGCCCATCTAGTTCATCTAACCAGTGTATAAACGAATTTCGGATATTTTGATACCTTTTTCTATTATCATCCATCCATTCTTTATGGTTGTTGTTTTGTAAATCCTGTAAAAATTGGAAAAGAGCAGTAAAGTCCATTTTGTTTTTTTAGTATTAAAACAACCCGTTTAATTCTGCATCAATACGGTTAATAATATTGCCCAAATCTTCAGGGTTATCTACAAAATTAATGTGATCTACATCTACAATAAGAAGATTTCCTTTGTTATAATCATGGGCCCATGCTTCATAACGCTCATTAAGCCTGCTTAGGTAATCGATACTAATTGTGTTTTCGTACTCCCTGCCTCGTTTATGAATTTGATTTACCAGATTGGGAATACTGCTTCTAAGGTATATTAACAGGTCAGGACCTTCTACAACACCTTCCATAAGGTCAAAAAGAGATCTGTAGTTTTCATAATCACGATTTGTCATTAACCCCATTGCATGAAGATTTGGCGCAAAAATGTATGCGTCCTCATAAATAGTTCTATCCTGAATAATATCTTTTCCACTTTCCCGAATTTCTAATATTTGTCTAAAACGGCTGTTAAGAAAGTAAATCTGAAGATTAAAAGACCAACGTTCCATTTTATTATAAAAATCCTCCAGATAAGGATTTTCCAATACATCTTCAAAATGAGCTTCCCATTTATAATGTTTAGCAAGTAATCGGGTTAATGTTGTTTTTCCGGCTCCGATATTTCCAGCTATCGCTATATGCATAGTAGATTGTTTTTCTTGATGTGTTTTTATAAAAAAGTGCGTGCCAAAGTTTGCACGTAAATATAGGGCATTTTATAAGGAACATAAAAAGGATAGAAAAGAATTTTAATATATCTATGCTGTCTTTTATTAAGGATTTTAGTTTTTGGGGATTAGTTACAAAACAAAGTATGTTTTAGAAATCGGGGAGGGTGGTCAGACAAAAATTAGTTCAATATTATTGTAGCCCTCAATATTCTTAAATACAGGTATTGTAATAGGTTATATATAATAGCTGTTAATTGCTTATTTTTACCTTTATAGGCCCGCCGCTTGATACATAACTTCCTCCAATTTCATCAATATTAATATCTAATTCATCTTTGGTGCTAATGCTGGTAACGTCTACCTTTAGTTTATCATACGTGTCTATGTTTTTGATATTTACATCCAACACATCGGTACTACTTAGTTTTACAGTTATAGAACCGTCATTATTGATGGGGAGAATAGTATAATTTCTGTCCAAAATATTATTTGCGTTAGCTTTTTGAATAATATCGGTATCTCTTATTACAATAATAACAAGACAAATAGCAATAATGGTCGTTATAAATTTGGTATACATATCAGTTTTCATAAGATTAAGGTTTTTGTTTGTAAAAAAATAAAGGTAATAATGCAAATGTTATTGGTTTTTTAATACGTTTGTGTCTGGTTAAATTTATAGATAAATCCCTTCTTTTTTACATATTCTTTATTAAAAACAACAAGCTCAGGTTTGTAATAACGCTAATTAATTTTGTCAAAGTATATCTTTGGCCCTTCTTAAAAGGAAGCATTTAGAACTAGGTAAATGTGTGTTTTTGCACAATTTTTTTTAAAAAAACTATTGTTGTAATTGGCAAGTATTTATTTGAAAACAAAGGTATTTGTTCTTTGTGGTAATTTGCAGGTATATTAATTGTAAATACTTAAAAATCAGTATAGAAATACAAATAAAAATTGGTTAGCTTTGCGCGCTTTTAAGCAATAATGAAACCCGAAATTCGTTTTGGGGAATAACTAACCAAATACTTCAATGATGACTAAACGCAGTAGTCGATTGCATTTTATGGATGCAATACGGGCATTCGCAATAATTATGATGCTTCAAGGGCATTTTGTGCACTCTCTTTTAGGAGATGTGTATCGGGATAAAAATAATCTTATATATACTATATGGGAGTATTTTAGAGGAATGACTGCTCCTACATTTTTTACGATAACAGGTTTTGTTTTTACATATTTATTACTAAAACAAAAAACTACCGGGTTAGAAAATCCCAGAGTATTAAAAGGAGTAAAACGTGCAATCAAAGTAATTTTTTGGGGGTATTTATTGCGGTTAAGCTTTTATGCTCTTTTTACAGGAACAGTTAATGCCTCATTTTTTTATGTAGATGTTTTGCAATGCATAGGAACTTCGTTATTGTTATTGATAGGTATTTATCTTGTTTTGTGCCGTATTAATGAGACCTGGTTTCAAAACACAGTACTTGTATTAGGTGTTACTATATTTCTTTTGCAACCTGTATATGGTAGTTGTATATTAGAGTTTTTACCACAAACGGTGGCTAATTATTTTACAAATAAAAACGGATCTGTTTTTACATTACTTCCTTGGTTTGGTTATGTGTGTTTTGGCAGCTATATGGCGACTATTTTTTTAAAGCACGGGGAGCACAAAAAGTTTTATTCCTATACGATAATGATTCTCTTTTTTGTCGGGATTTTATTGGTCTTCTTTTCATCACCTGTTTTAATGCTTGGGCATTCGTTTACAGGGATTGCAATCTTTAAATCTGTAGCATACAATAACTTTTTGTTTATAAGATTAGGAAATGTGTGCATGCTTTTTTCCATATTCATTATTGGCAGAGATTATGTAACTAGTAAAGTAATAACAAAAATAGGAGGAAGAACATTGTCGATTTATATTGTTCACTTTTTTGTTCTTTATGGAAGCTGGTTTGGATTAGGTCTTAGCAGGTTTTTTTATCATAGTTTGACACCATTACAAGTTTTTATAGGAGCGTTGCTGTTTATACTTAGTATATGTACATTGGTTTTATCTTATTATAAGTTTGAAGAAGATATAAAAAATCGGGCTTATGGTTTGTTGGGGCTAACCAACCAAAAGATTAAAATTGTTTCAGGATCTGCAGTGGATTTATTAAGTGATATTGTTCAAAAATTTAAAAGTATTCGATACATGAGACGATAATGGGGCTTTGTTTTTAAGGATTGTTCTTTTTTATTTGCTTAAAAATGAGTATATTATAATTGTGTAATCAATACTTGTTATATTATGCCAACAATAAAATCATTAAATAAATGGGCTAATGCCCATACGTATTACCCACTGGATTTGTTAAGAATCGCTTTGGGTGTATTTTTATTTATAAAAGGAATAAACTTTATAAGTAACAGCCAGATTTTGGTAGACCTTATTAAACCTGTTCAAAACCTGGCAGGTTCTATGATTATAATTCATTACGTAGCCCCTGCACATTTAATAGGAGGCGTTCTTATTGCCTTTGGCTTGTTGACCAGGTGGTCAGTAATGGCACAACTTCCTTTATTAATAGGAGCTGTGGTTATCAACTTTTTGGGCGCTTTGGATATAGCAAACCTTATTGTTGCCAGTGTAATCTTGTTAATATGTATATTCTTCTTGTTTTATGGATCTGGTAAACATTCTGTAGACTATTATTTGAAGATGGAACAATAATAAGAGATCTTGATTGAGCAGTATTTTTAAACAAAAAAAACCGTTGGTAAAACGGTTTTTTTTGTTTTTTACATTAAACCCGAGTTGCATTAGAACTTCGTTAATGAAGTTTGAAGCGGTTTTGAGCTGTAGTGGATTTTTTATCTAATGCATAATCCGGGCAATGTTATTAAATTAATAATTTAAACTATTGATTTAAAGTTTGTTAATATTGGATTCCAGCCTACACCCGGAATCCATGATGGAAGTAAAGGAGTATTTTGCTTTTACAGATATTTAATCCTCAAAAAGATACCGCTTAACTTAACGACATTGATAATCCGGGTTTAATAACCAAGCATTACCATCCTGATAATAGAGATTCTTTTTTTGGATGTAGATACACAGTATCTATTTTTTTTGCAGGATACATATCCTTTTTCATGTAAGAAAGCCTCTTTTTATTTCTCTTGATTTGTTTTGTTATCTTTTTCCATTCTTTTTCGCTGTAGGTTTCAACTTTTATAGGTTTGCTGTTATTCTCTGTTTTTTTGGAGGTAGTTGCTATCCTGGATTTATTAAGTTCATCATTGCTGTGATTATCTTGTGTTTGAAAACCGTTTTTATTTGTTTGGTCGATAATCCTATAGTTGGCAACACTATTTTGTCCTATAGATAAATTGAATATTAAGAGTAGTACAGTAGTCAGAAATGCTTTCATTTTTTTAGATTTTGAGGCGTTAATAATTTAAAAAATAAAGTTTTTATTTTGTTTGTAATTAAATAAGTATTTGAATTTCAGTTACTAAGATAATTATACTATTTGAATTTTACTTACGGAAAAACCACAATATGTTATAGGGATTTTTCCCCTGAAGTAGTTATGAATGTCTTGTGTTTACTGGCTTTTTTGGGTAAAAAACACTTTTTTTTACTCCTGTTTTTTTTAATTTTAAAAAAAACAGGAATTTATATAAAACCAAGTAAATACAGGATGCTAGAGCTATTCTTAATGGTTCTAAATAAAATTATTTCTCGAAAAAAGTATATTCTTGGGTGGCAGAAGCCTGTTTTTAAGACAAAAAAATGGGCTAGTCAACATTGACTAGCCCATTTTTTTGTCTTAAAAACATCTCTAATGAATATTTTTACCATCCTGATAAACGTGATTCTCTGGTGTGGGTTGGTATAGGAATATTCAGGTAAATAGTATCTATTATTTTAGAGGTGTGGATGCTATTGTTTGAATTAGAAAATCTTTTCTTATTTTTTTTAAGCTGCTTTTTTATTTTTTTCCACTCCTTTTTGCTATAAAAACTTTCGTCCTCATCTTTTATAGGTGTCTGTACTATTAATCTGTCAGTAGTAGAAATTTTATCGGTACTGTATTGCTCTTCCAGAATTTGGTTGTCAATATTTTTTACTGAAGTAAATTCGTTTTCAAAATTTTGACCAAATGAGATACCACATAGTAATAAAAAAGCGACATTTATTGCAAATTTTAATTTCATTTCCCGGGTTTTAGTATGTTCATTAATGATGTATATTGAAATTTTAAAAAGACATATCAATATCATTTCCCCTTAGAGTAGATATGTTTTTATGATTGATACACATTAACGCGACAAATGTAGTAATATTACTTGATTTTATAATACGGGTAAACCTCATTTTTTCAGGGTTTTACAAAGAAATCGATAAAGAACAATTAAAAGAGGATAAAATGAATCATCTTATCTTATATTTTAAAAGCCTCTTTAACAGTATCTACATAATCTAGTTTCTCCCAGGTAAACAGCTCTACTTCTTTTTCGATTTTGCCAGAATACGGGCTTTCAAAAATTTTGGTAATTATTTGAGGTTCTTTGCCCATGTGCCCGTAAGCAGCAGTTTCTTGATAAATAGGATTTCGTAATTTAAGACGTTTTTCTATTGCTGAAGGTCTCATATCAAATATTTCACCTACTTTTTTAGCTATTTCCCCATCTTTTATTCCAAGAGTACTGGTGCCATAGGTGTCTACAAAAATAGAAGTAGGCTCAACCACACCAATAGCATAAGATACCTGCACTAATACTTCATTAGCTACACCCGCAGCAACCAGGTTTTTTGCAATATGTCTGGAAGCGTAAGCTGCAGATCTGTCTACTTTACTTGGGTCTTTGCCAGAAAAAGCACCTCCGCCATGTGCTCCTTTTCCACCATAGGTATCTACAATAATTTTTCGCCCTGTTAGACCTGTGTCACCATGTGGACCACCTATTACAAATTTTCCTGTTGGATTAATATGATATGTAATATGATCGTTAAATAACTTTTGTATATATTCGGGTAGTTGTGCAATTACCCGAGGTATTAAAATAGATATAATATCTTTCTTGATTTTATCCAACATTTTATCATCATCCTTGTCAAAATCATCATGTTGTGTAGATACAACTATTGCTACTATACGTTGAGGGATGTTGTCATCACTATACTCAATAGTAACTTGACTTTTAGAATCCGGACGTAAATAAGGTATTTCAACACCTTCTCGCCTTAATTTAGCCAGCTCTATTAAGATTTTATGAGAAATATCAAGAGCCAGAGGCATATAGTTAGCAGTCTCTTTGGTAGCATAACCAAACATCATTCCTTGATCTCCGGCTCCTTGCTCTTCTTTGTTTTCACGATCTACCCCTTGGTTTATATCTTGGGATTGTTCATGGATAAGAGAAATTACACCACAAGAATCGCCACTAAATTGATAAGCTCCTTTTGTGTACCCGATGTTATTGATAACCTCTCTTGCAATATGTTGCACATCAAGATAGGTTTTGGATTTCACCTCTCCTGCAAGCACTACCTGTCCTGTAGTAACCAAGGTTTCACATGCTACTTTAGAATCCGGGTCAAAAGCCAAAAAGTTGTCTAATAATGCATCACTAATTTGATCTGCTACCTTATCTGGGTGTCCCTCAGATACACTCTCTGAAGTAAATAAATATGCCATTCGTTATTGGTTTTATTGGGATTTTTTAGACAAAGTTGCAAAATAAAGCTTCCGATGAATTTTAATAAACCGAACTGCTTTAGCATTTTTAATACCGTTAATCTGTGATTAAGTATTTTTGGGTTGCAATCAGTCAAATCTTTCCCGTAAAAATATTTTCCAAAGGTAAAAAAAATGATAATACTTAAAAGCATTTAACGTATCATTAATTTTAATCACTTATTGAGGGCTTGATTCTCTGTGGATTACCTTAAAAACAAGATCTGTTTTTCAGAAGTATACCTTAGTATTCTCCGTTATTAATTTATATTTCCTTGTTTATAAGTTTAACAAAAAGGAACATTTACTTTTTTTATCCAGTATGGCTATGTATGAAATATCATGTATGCTTGCAGAAATAATTTTTCATTAAAATAGATGTTGTTTAAAAATATTTATTAGATTTGCCGTCAAGTTTCTTATACATATTGGTAAGTTATTAAGAAAGGTGGAGGGAATAGACCCTGTGAAACCTTAGCAACCCTTTAATTTATTTAGAGAAGGTGCTAAATTCTATCCTGTTTAATTATAGGAGAAGATAACTCGATACAATTACATTTTTCGGATAATTGTTGTGTCCCTTTCTTTTTAATTTTCTAAATCTATTCACTATAAAGAGTGTTTGGGGTATTTGATTTTTTTTAAAAATTTAAATCAGAAAATTATGAGCGTACAAAAATTTGCAACAAAAGCTTTACATGCAGGTCATGACGTTTCTGCTAATGGAGGAACCAGGGCAGTACCTATTTATCAAACTACATCATACGTTTTTAAAAATTCAAATCATGCAGCCAATGTATTTAATTTATCAGAATCAGGGTTTATTTATACCAGATTAAACAATCCTACAAATGATATTTTAGAACAACGCCTTGCAGATTTAGAAGGAGGTATAGGAGCAGTGGTAACCGCATCAGGAACAGCTGCAATTAATACTACATTGCTTACATTGCTTAAGACAGGAGATCATATCGTTGCGTCTAGTAGTTTATATGGGGGGACCTATAATTTATTAAATGTTACACTTCCAAGATTTGGAATTACTACCACATTTGTGGATCCATCCAAGCCCGAGAACTTTGAAAAAGCAGTACAAGAAAACACAAAAGTGTTCTTTGTAGAATCTTTGGGTAATCCAAAATTAGATGTACTGGATTTAAAAGCAATATCAGCAAAAGCAAGGGACGCTAAAGTACCTTTGATAGTAGATAATACTGTAGCAACGCCAGCATTATTAAATCCTGTCGAATATGGAGCTAATATCGTGATCCACTCTCTTACCAAATATATTAGTGGTAATGGAACCTCTCTTGGAGGAGTAATTATTGATGCAGGAACCTTTGATTGGTCTAATGGTAAATTTCCGGAATTTACAGAGCCTTCAGCGGGATATCACGGGCTGGTATATCATGAGGCATTAGGTGCTGCGGCTTTTATAGCAAAAGCAAGAATCGAAGGTTTGAGAGATCATGGTGCTGCATTAAGCCCATTTAATGCATTTCAAATTTTACAAGGCTTAGAAACACTGGAGATCAGAATTAAAAAACATAGTGAAAATGCTTTAGAACTGGCTAAATGGCTCGAAAACCAAGAAGAAGTAGTTTGGGTTAAATACCCGGGGCTTAAAAATGACCCTTATTACGAACTAGGACAAAAATATTTACCAAAAGGACAAAGTGGGATCATAACTTTTGGAGTAAAAGGAGGTTTTGATTCTGCCAAAATAATAGCAGATGAAACAAAATTCTTCTCCTTATTAGCTAATATTGGAGATTCTAAATCTTTGATTATTCATCCGGCAAGCACAACCCATCAACAACTGGACGAAAAACAACAAGAATCTACCGGAGTAACAAAAGATTTGATACGTCTATCTGTAGGTATAGAAGATGTTGAAGATCTTAAAACAGATTTAAAAGCAGCATTTGCCAAAATAATAGCAACTGTTAAGTAAAACCAAAA
Organism: Aquimarina sp.; assembly: GCF_977115655.1. Lineage (NCBI taxonomy): Bacteria > Pseudomonadati > Bacteroidota > Flavobacteriia > Flavobacteriales > Flavobacteriaceae > Aquimarina > Aquimarina sp. The sequence goes on along the minus strand of NZ_CDSBKO010000012.1, from coordinate 80,962 downwards.
GATCCCATCTCGATTTTATGACGCTTCAAAAATTAGATATTTCAAACTTTATTACAGTAAAGGACAGGTGTATTCACAAAATACCTCTTACATATCAAGTATTTGGAAAACCTATTTATACAGCTCCGATTGTATTAGTAAACCATGCTCTTACCGGAAACTCTACAGTATGTGGAAAAGACGGTTGGTGGAGCGGGTTAATAGGAAAAGGTAAATGTATCGATACCAATAAATATACCATTTTATCCTTTAATATCCCGGGAAACGGATATGATGGTATAGAAGAAAATCTTATAGAAGACTATAAAACATTTAATGCCAGGGATATTGCAGCAATTTTTTTGGCAGGATTAAAATCTTTAAAGATAAATAAATTATATGCAGCAATCGGAGGATCTGTAGGAGGGGGAATAGCATGGGAGTTAGCCGCTCTTAACCCCAAATTAATAGAACACTTAATACCAATTGCGACAGATTGGAAATCTACAGACTGGTTAAAAGCAAATTGCTTGGTACAAGAGCAGATTTTATTAAATTCTAAAAACCCGGTTTATGATGCCAGATTACATGCAATGTTAATTTACAGGACCCCGGAGTCCTTTAAACAAAAATTTAATAGAACATATAATCAAGAAAAAAAAGTATATAATATAGAAAGTTGGTTATTTCATCATGGAGAAAAATTAAATAGCAGATTTACCCTTTGTGCATATAAAGCACTAAACCATATTCTTGCAAATATCGATATAACCAAAGGAAGAGAAGGGTTTTTAAAAGTTGCTCAAAAAATAGAATCTGATATTCACATTATAAGTGTAGATTCAGATATGTTTTTTACCGTTGCAGAAGACAAAATCACATTCGAAGAACTTAAACAAGTAAAGCAAAATGTGAGTCACAGAATAATTAATTCAGTTCATGGTCATGATGCTTTTTTAATAGAATATGAACAATTAAGCACGTTATTAAAGGACGTTTTTTAAAAGAGAAGAAAAATGAAAGTTTTAAAATTTGGAGGTAAATCCCTGGCTAACGGAAAAGGAATAGAAACCGTTATAAATATAATCGAAAATAAAGTAAAAAATAAAGAAAATATCACCGTTGTATTATCTGCCAGAGGCAATGCAACAGATGAACTGGAAGAAATGCTTGAAAAAGCAGTTAAAAATCAAGATTACCAAGCATCGTTAGAAGCGTTTAAAAAATATCAAAAATCTGATTTTCAAGATGTTGATTTTACAGAAGAATTTGAAACCCTGGATAAACTCCTTGAAGGAGTCTCGCTTTTGGGCGACTATAGTAAACGTATAAAAGATCAGGTATTATCTCAAGGAGAAGTTATATCGGCCAAGTTGGTAACCCGGATTTTAAAAGAAAAAAACATCAATGCTCATTTTACAGATAGCAGGGAACTTATCATAACCGATGGTCAATTTGGGGATGCACAACCGTTAGATAAATTATCTAAAGAAAATGTAATCAATCACTTTCAAAAATATAATGGGGATACAGTAAACATTGTAACTGGTTTTATAGCATCTAATACCAAAAATGAAACCACTACACTTGGTAGAAATGGTAGTAATTACACAGCATCGTTGCTAGCAAACTATCTTGAAGCAGAAGAACTTCAGAATTTTACGCATGTAAACGGGATTTATACCGCAAACCCCGATTTGGTGCCAGAAGCAAAAAAAATCGAAAAATTATCATTCACAGAAGCAAATGAACTAGCTTATTTTGGAGCGAATATATTACATGCCAAAACCATTATACCTCTTATTGAAAAAAATATCCCGTTACGAATATTAAATACTTTTGACCACGAAAACCAAGGAACCTTAATTACAGGAGAAGCAAGCGAAAAAGGAATTAAATCTCTTTCAGTTTTAGAAAATGTAGCTTTGATAAACCTGGAAGGAAGGGGATTGCTGGGGCGTGTAGGAGTAGATGCCAGAATATTTAAAGCATTAGCAAATAAAAATATAAGTGTTAGTATTATATCTCAGGGATCTTCAGAACGAGGCATAGGTTTTGTTGTCGAAGCAGATAAAGCAAAAGAAGCCAAATCTATATTAGAACAAGAATTTGAATCTGATTTTTATAAACGGGATGTTAGTGGTATCACTATAGAACATGAGGTTTCTGTGATATCTATAATAGGACAAGACCTAAGTACTTTTCATAAACCATACAACGCACTAATCAAAAATCAGGTAATACCATTATTGTTTAATAATACAGTTACAGGCAAAAATGTAAGTTTAGTAGTTCGAAAAGAACAATTACATCGTGCATTAAACGTTATTCATGGTGAAATCTTTGAAATTTCAAAAAAAATAAACATAGCAATATTTGGTCATGGATTGGTAGGAGGTACATTAGTGGACCAAATTTTGAAATCTCGTGAACAAATTGAAAGTAGAAAAAAAATAAAACTGAACATTTTTGCTATAGCAAACTCTAAAAAAGTGCTTTTAAATAAAAACGGTATAGATCAAAATTGGAAAAATAATATAATTAAAGAAGGAGTTTTATATACAGTTAATGATGTGATAAAATTTGCCGACGATCATCACTTAGAAAATTTGATTGCTATAGATAACACAGCAAGCCAAAAGTTTACCGAAAATTATATTTCTTTGGTTGAGCATGGTTTTGATCTGGTGTCATCAAATAAAGTAGCAAACACACTGAGTTTTGATTTTTATAAAAAAATAAGGATTAAACTCGAAGAGAATCAAAAACAATACTTATATGAAACCAATGTAGGAGCAGGGTTACCATTAATTGATACCATTAAGTTGTTGCATTTGTCAGGAGAAAATATTACCCGAATAAAAGGTGTTTTTTCTGGATCGTTAAGTTATTTGTTCAATACATTTTCAGTAGAAGAAAGACCATTTAGTGAAGTGTTACAAGAAGCCATACATAAAGGATATACAGAACCAGACCCAAGAGAGGATCTTTGCGGTAATGATGTGGGCAGAAAACTTTTGATACTCGCAAGAGAATTAGACCTTAGCAATGAATTTGAAGACATCAATATTCATAATCTGATTCCTGAGCCATTAAGAAAAGGAGAAGCAAAAGAATTTTTAGAAAAGCTTACCGAATTGGATGAGGTCTATAAAAAAATTAAAGAAGAACAAACTCCGGGCTATGTATTACGATATATTGGTGATCTTTGGGGAGATTTATCTCAGGAAAAAGGAAATCTGGATGTAAAATTAGTTTCTGTTCCACAAAGTAGTGCATTAGGGCAAGTAAAAGGATCAGATTCTATTTTTGAAATTTATACAGAGTCCTATGGGGATCAGCCTATTGTAATTCAAGGAGCCGGTGCAGGAGCAGCAGTAACAGCAAGAGGAGTGTTTGGCGATATACTGCGATTAGCAGAAAGAGGATGATAAAATATAGAACCAATTTTTATAAAATATATAAAACACAATTAGATGAAGATACAGCTTAAACGAATAGACAATGATTTTTATTTTGAGTTAAAAAACGAAAGAGGACATATAACGCATATAGATAGTACAGCCCAGGTTGGAGGTCACGATATGGCACCTAGCCCAATGGAGTATGTGCTAATGGGGGTTGCAGGTTGCAGTGCTATAGATGTGATTTCTATTTTAAAAAAGCAAAGACAGGAAATTACAGATTACAGAGCCGAAGTAGATGGAACCCGTCAAGAAATTAATGGAGCAAAACCTTTCAAAAAAATTGCTGTCATTGTTTACTTAGAAGGGGATATTGATCCCGAAAAAGCAAAAAGAGCAGCAGAGTTATCCTTTGAGAAATATTGCTCGGTTTCCAAAACGTTAGAGCCAACTGCTACCATAGAGTATAAAGTGATAGTTAATAATAAAGTAGTATGAGTCAGGACAATCTGCATTTTGAAACACAAGCGGTAAGAACGCAAACCAATAAAACACAATTTTTAGAACACTCTACGCCATTGTATTTAACTTCGGGATTTGTTTTTGAAGATTCTGAAGAAATGAGAGCAGCCTTTGCCGAAGAAACAGAGCGCAATCTGTATAGCCGTTTTAGTAACCCAAACACCACAGAATTTGTAGACAAAATCTGCAAATTAGAAGGAGCAGAGGATGGCTATGCCTTTGCAACAGGAATGGCCGCCGTTTTCTCTACTTTTGCCGCATTGTTAAATGCAGGAGACCATGTCATTTCTGCACGATCTGTTTTTGGATCTACACACACACTGTTTACCAAATATTTTCCAAAATGGAATATAGAAACCAGTTATTTTAAAGTAGACGAAGCAGAGAAATTAGAAACCTTAATACAACCAAACACAAAAATTATATACGCCGAATCACCAACAAACCCGGGGGTAGATATATTGGATTTGGAGCTATTAGGTAAACTGGCTAAAAAACATAATTTACTCTTGATAATAGATAATTGCTTTGCAACTCCCTATTTACAAAACCCAATAAAATTTGGTGCCGATTTAGTAATCCATTCCGCAACAAAACTAATTGACGGACAAGGAAGGGTTTTGGGAGGAGTAACTGTTGGTAAAAAAGAATTAATACGAGAGATTTATCTTTTTTCCAGAAACACAGGCCCATCCTTGTCCCCCTTTAATGCATGGGTGTTATCTAAGAGTTTAGAAACATTGGCGGTTCGGGTAGATCGTCATTGCGAAAATGCGCTAAAATTAGCACAGTTTTTAGAAACACACCCCAAAATAAACTGGGTGAAATATCCATTTTTAAAATCTCATCCACAATATGAAGTTGCTAAAAAGCAAATGAAATTAGGAGGCAATATTGTAGCTTTTGAAGTAAAAGGAGGAGTTGCAGGAGGTAAAACCTTTTTTGATAGCGTAAAAATGTGCTCGCTATCTGCAAATCTTGGAGATACCCGCACTATAATAACCCATCCAGCCTCTACTACACACAGTAAACTGGAAGAAGAAGATAAATTGGTTGTAGGTATTACAGATGGCATGGTTCGTTGTTCTGTAGGGTTAGAATATATTGGGGATATAATTAATGATATTGAGCAAGCATTAGAACAGATAAGATAAATAAAAAAGCCGGCCTGTTAAAGAGCCGGCTTTTTAGTAAAATAAGTTGGGATGTTATTTTTTTGTCAAAGTAAAAATTTGATCCCCTGTTACTTCAAAAGTAAAACCTTTTTGTTCAACAGTTTCTTTAATGTCGGTTTTTATACGCATTGTTTTATCCGTCAAAGTAATGATTTCAAAAGATTTGTTTTTTCCGGCAACAGTAGTAATTAATCTCGTATTTTCAACTTTCCATTCTCCAACTCCTAAAAAGTTAGGAACGATCTGTTCATAATCGATAGACTGTGTTGGGATTTTAATAGTAGCAATTACAGTAAACCCTCCAGAACCAACAAAAGTATTAGGTTTATTGGTATCAGAAAACTCGGTAAAAGTAATTTTTGCAGTATAATCCTTTCCGGTTATAAAGTAATTGCCACTTACAGGTATATTTTCAATAGTGGTAGAAACTTTTCCGTTTTCAGATTTTATTTCAGACAAGCTCCATTCTCCGGGTACTAATGAAGCATCTGCATTTATAGAAGAATCATCATCCTTTTTGCAAGACAAAAACAATGAGGTAGTTGCTATAAATAAAAGCAGAACATTTTTTTTCATTTCAATATGTATTTTAAGTTACTACTTGGTTTTGTTAACGAAATATATAAATGGCATATTGTAGATTCCTTAATAAGAACCCCTTTTTTAGGAGGTTTTTAAGGGTTGTTAATAAAAAATTAGTAGATTTTGTTTGATGAATTATTGGTGTTTATGCAGGTTATTTTAATAATCTACTAAGTTACTAGGGTTTTTGTTGAATATATCATAATTCTAATACTTTGTGTAAGAACTTCTTTGATTTTTATGCTGTAAATAAAATATTATATATACATTTGTTTAATAATCTACTAACCCGATAGGGTAATAGGTTTTTAAAAAAAATGATTGTAAACCAGATGATATTAGATAAAGTAGCTACGCAAAAATCAACGTATCAGGATGATAAATCCTCAGAAAAACCATTGCGTAGTATTGTAAAAGCAGTAAGCTGGAGAGTAGTAGGTACATTGGATACATTAATTGTATCTTTCCTGTTAACAGGTGAAATAGCACTTGCTACATCTATCGCATCTGTTGATTTTGTTACAAAAATGATTCTTTATTTCTTTCATGAAAGAATTTGGAATCGAATCAAATGGGGGAAATAATTGCTTTAAAAAGAAAAAGAAATTAAGTAAATCATGAGTTTTACAGAAAAAGAAATAGAAAGCTTAAATAAAACTCTAAAGGACAAAAACCCTTTAGAAATTGTACAATGGGCAGTTTTAAATGCGAAAACCCCCGTAGTAACCACTAATTTTAGACCTTATGAAGCAGCAATTTTATATGTATGCTCAAAAGCACTATCTGATATTCCGGTAATATGGTGTGATTCAGGTTATAATACACCAAATACATACAGGCACGCAGAAGAAGTTATTAAATTATTAGAGTTGAATGTTCAATTATATGTGCCCAGACAAACTACTGCACACAGAGATGTTGTTATGGGGATTCCGGATATAGAAGATCCTAAACATAAGGTTTTTACAGAACAAGTCAAGTTAGAGCCTTTTAAAAGAGCAATGGCAGATTTTAAACCAGATGTATGGTTTACTAATCTTAGAAAAGGACAAACAGCATTAAGAGACTCTTTAGATATCTTAAGTATGGGTAAGGATGGAGTGTTAAAGGTGAGCCCGTTTTATTATTACAGTGATGCCGAATTGGACACCTATTTAAAAGAAAATAATCTGCCAAACGAGTTTAAATATTTTGACCCTACAAAAGTATTAGAAAACAGAGAATGTGGATTACATACCAACTAATTTAGAGGAGCTTTTTAAAAATAGTATCAAAAACGTAATAGAATAGAAATTAAATGGAAGTGATTGAAAAAAATATAAAAGAAAAGGGTACAGATGCAAAAAGATTAACTGTAAACCCTCTGGAAAGTGAAGCAATTTATATTTTTCGAGAAGTAGTAGCACAGTTCGAAAAGCCAGTATTACTTTTTTCAGGAGGAAAGGACTCTATCACGTTAGTGCGATTAGCACAAAAAGCATTCTATCCCGCAAAAATACCTTTTCCGTTATTACATATTGATACAGGACATAATTTTCCTGAAACCATAGAGTTTAGAGACCGGTTGGTAAAAGAATTAGGAGTAGAACTTATTGTTCGTAATGTTCAGGATTCTATTAATGAAGGTAAAGTAATAGAAGAAAAAGGAAAATATGCCAGCCGTAACAGTTTGCAAACCACTACACTTTTAGATGCTTTAGAAGAGTTTAAATTTGATGCAGCAATTGGTGGTGCACGCAGAGACGAAGAAAAAGCAAGAGCAAAAGAACGTATTTTTTCGGTTAGAGATGATTTTGGGCAATGGGATGAAAAAAATCAGCGCCCAGAGCTATTTGACCACCTTAATGGAAAAATTGATTTAGGACAAAATGTACGGGTATTTCCTATCAGCAATTGGACAGAATTAGATGTATGGAGTTATATCGAAAAAGAAAATATTGAAATCCCGTCTATATATTTTGCGCATAAACGTAAAACCTTTGTTAGAGATGGTATGATTTGGTCTGCAGAAGATGATGTTGTTTACAGAGAAGAAGATGAGGTAGTACAAGAACGATTAGTTCGTTTTCGTACCGTAGGAGATATGTCTTGTACTGCAGCAGTATTGTCGGATGCAATAACAATAGATAAAGTAGTAGCAGAAATCAGAGAGTCCACAATCTCAGAAAGAGGAGCTCGTATTGATGATAAAAGATCCGAAGCTGCTATGGAAAAACGTAAACAACAAGGATACTTTTAGTGCTTTTTTGTCATTCCAGCGAAGGCTGGAATCCAAAATATAGCAAACACTTAAATTGAATATTAAATTAAAATACTCTCTATTAAGAGAAAAATAAATAGCTATGGAAGTATTAAAAATAGCAACAGCAGGAAGTGTAGATGATGGTAAAAGTACCTTAATTGGTCGTATCCTATACGATACAAAATCATTAACCACAGATAAATTAGAAGCTATAGAGACCAGAAGTAAAGCTAATGGGTTTGATTACTTAGACTTTTCGTTGGCAACAGATGGATTAGTAGCAGAACGCGAACAAGGAATTACTATCGATGTAGCACATATCTATTTTTCTACAAAAACAAAAAGTTATATTATAGCAGATACTCCGGGGCATATCGAGTATACCAGAAATATGGTTACAGGAGCATCAACTTCACAAGCTTCAATTATTTTGGTGGATGCCCGTAAAGGAGTAATAGAACAAACATATCGTCATTTTTTTATTAATAACTTACTAAGAGTTAAAGACGTTATTGTAGCAATTAATAAAATGGATTTGGTAGATTTTTCTCAGGAAAAATACGAAGCTATCAAAGCCGAATTTAAAACTTTAATTGCAAAAAGTGATTACAAAGAACAAAACATAACTTTTATTCCGGTAAGTGCTTTACAAGGAGATAATGTTGTGGATAAATCTGAAAATACACCTTGGTATACCGGGCAAACTTTATTGCAACATTTAGAAGAGTTGGACGCACAGGATGTGTACGAAAAAGCACAAGCTCGCTTTCCGGTGCAAACAGTAATCCGTCCTAAAAAAGACGAATTTCATGATTTTAGAGGATATGCAGGTAAAATATACGGAGGAGACCTTTCTGTAGGAGAAGAAGTGACAATCCTGCCCTCATTAACCACATCAAAAATAAAAGAAATATACTTTTTTGACCAAAAGTTTGAAACAGCAGGCAGAGGAAGCTCCTGTACAATTACATTAGAAGATGATGTAAATGTAAGCCGGGGAGATATGATTGTAAAATCATCTGAAAAACCAAGAGTAGAAAAACAGCTAACAGCAACCGTATGTTGGATGGATAGTAAAGATCTGAAGCCAGGAACAAATTATTTTATACAAAGCGGAAGCAGCAGGATTTTAGCCAAAATAAAAAACATAAGTGGTACCATTGCAACAGATTTTTCTGGAGAAGATACTACAAAAAGTACATTAGGCCTTAACGAAATAGGAAAAGTGAACATACAATTAAGCAAACCTTTGGCGATAGATTCTTACAGTAAGAACAAAGCCTCGGGATCCTTTATTTTGATAGACTCACAAAACAATAACACTTCTGGAGTAGGCTTCATCGATTAGATAAAAGCTGATTAAGGAAAGAAAAAAAGAACTTTTTTTTAAAGTAAAATATACCATACAAAAGTCATAACTATGTCCTTTTTTGAGGATAGAAATACGAAAAGAGATGCAAAGTTTTAGAACCGAAATAGAAAACCCAATTGTAGAAAAAGACATTATAGAATTAGCTAATAAAATAGAGCAATTTCATAATGGTAAGATCGATGAAGAGAAGTTTCGAAGCCTTCGTTTAGCTCGGGGGGTATATGGTCAGCGTCAGGAAGGAGTACAAATGATTCGTATTAAATTACCTTATGGTAAAGTATTGAGCAATCAATTAAGACGTATTTGTGAAGTATCCGATGAGTATTCCAGAGGTCGCCTGCATATTACTACACGACAAGATATACAGATACACTACGTAGATCTTAACAGAACGCCAGAGCTATGGGCAGAGCTCGAAAAAGATGATGTGACTTTAAGAGAAGCTTGTGGTAATACTGTTCGTAACGTAACCGCATCAGAAACAGCAGGAATCGACCCAAAAGAACCTTTTGATGTCTCTCCCTATGCAGATGCACTGTTCCGTTTCTTTTTAAGAAATCCTATTTGCCAGGAGATGGGGCGTAAATTCAAAGTGTCCTTTTCAGGAACAGACGAGGATACAGGATTATCCTATATGCACGATCTTGGTTTTATAGCCAAAATCGAAAACGGGGTACGGGGATTTAAAGTAATGTTGGGTGGAGGTCTTGGCTCACAACCAAGACATGCAGATGAGTTATATGGTTTTTTACCAACAGACAAGATTATTCCTTTAATGGAAGGGGTGTTAAGAGTATTTGATCGTCATGGCGAGCGTAAAAGCAGAGCCAAAGCCCGAATGAAATTTTTAATTAAAGATGTAGGGCTGGACGCTTTTAAAGAGTTGGTAGAGGCAGAGCAAAATGCAATAGTACAAAAAACAGTAGAGATTGATCCAGAAGCTTATAAAACTTCAACACCAAAAGAAATAGAAGTTCCAAAAACTGAAATTAAAGACACAAAAGCTTATGATTTATGGAAATCTGCTAATGTAATTGCTCAAAAACAAGAAGGATATGTAGCAATCGGAATAAAAGTATTGCTAGGGGATTTTTATACCGATAAAGCCAGATTGTTGGCAGACTTAGTAGAAAAATATGCAGCAGGAGAAATTCGGCTGTCTCTGCGCCAAAATATTTTAATCCCTTTTGTTAAAGAAAATGCCTTGCCATTTTTTTATCAGGAATTAGCCAAATTAGGGTTTGTAGAAGCAGGATATAATAAAGCCGTAGATATAACTGCATGTCCCGGAACAGATACTTGTAATCTGGGTATAGCCAGTAGTACAGGTATAGCTGAAGAGCTGGAAAGAGTTATAAAAACAGAATATCCGCAATATCTTGAAAAAGAAGATTTGGTGATTAAAATTAGCGGGTGTATGAATGCTTGTGGGCAGCACAACATGGCAAATATTGGTTTTCAAGGAATGTCAATCCGTACTAAAGATAAATTAGTAGCACCAGCATTACAAGTATTATTAGGAGGGGGAAATCTGGGAGACGGTAAAGGTCGTTTTGCAGATAAAGTAGTCAAAATACCAAGCAGAAGAGGGCCAGAAGCATTACGCAGGATTTTAGATGATTATGAAGCAAATGCAGAAGGAAAGCTTTTTGTTGATTATTATGCAGAAAAAGGAGAAAAATACTTTTACGATTTCCTTACCGATCTGTCCAATATAGATAATCTTACACAACAAGATTTTATCGATTGGGGAACACAAGAAGAATATATACAAGCAATAGGAGTTGGAGAGTGTGCAGGAGTAGTTATTGATCTAATTGCTACCCTGTTTTTAGAAAGCGAAGAAAAAATAGAAAATGCTGAAATATCTTTTGATAATGAAGTGTATTCTGATGCAGTTTATCACGCATATAGCTCTTTAATAAATTCGGCAAAGGCATTATTGTTGGCAGAAAATAAAAAAACCAATACACATGCAGGTATTATAAGTCAGTTTGATGAAGAATTTGTAGCAAATGGTAAAATAAATCTAAGCGGTACATTTTCAGATTTAATATACCAGCTTCAAAAAAATGCTCCAACAAAAGATTTTGCAGTAGATTATATTAAAAGTGCAAAACAATTTTTGAAAAAAGTACAGGAATTTAGGGCAATCGAGGTAGAAAACGCTTAAAATAAAACATGATTGATAAAACACCAAAATTAACAGTAGTAGGGGCAGGGCCAGGAGATCCGGATCTGATAACACTCAAAGCCATTAAAGCTTTAGAGTCTGCTGATGTGGTGTTGTATGATGCACTCATTAACGAGAGTTTATTGAACTATGCTCCTAAAGCAGAAAAAATTTTTGTTGGTAAAAGAAAAGGATGCTATGCATACCAGCAAGAGCAAATTAATGAATTGATCGTTAGCAGGGCCAAAAGCCATGGACATGTAGTACGATTAAAAGGAGGAGATCCATTTATTTTTGGTCGGGGAGCAGAAGAAATAGACTATGTAGGACAGTTTGATATAGAAACTAATATGGTTCCCGGGATATCTTCCTCATTGGCAGTACCAGCATATCAAGGAATACCTTTAACAAAACGAGGTTCCTCAGAAAGCTTTTGGGTGATTACGGGAACAACAAAATCCCACAAATTATCACAGGACGTATGCCTGGCAGCAAAATCAAATGCAACTGTGGTAATTTTGATGGGGATGAGTAAGTTAAGTGAAATAGTTAGTATCTTTGCAGCCGAAAACAAACAGGACGTTCCTGTAGCAATTATTCAAAATGGAACCACTAAAAATGAACATTTTGGATTCGGAACGATAAAAACAATAGAACAAGTAGTTAAAGAAAAAAAACTATCCTCTCCGGCAATTATTGTGATAGGAGAAGTTGTTAATAAAAAAGTAAAAATTGCTTCTGTCTATAAAGAGATAAAAGAAGAAATAGTATCTTGATAGATCAATATCCCTTTGTGATGGAAGAAAGAAATAATTTATATCCGGTTTTTCTAAAAGTTAAAAACCTCGAAGTACTTATAGTAGGAGGAGGTAATGTAGCCGAAGAAAAACTTACGTTCTTATTAAAATCCAGTCCGGATGCAAATGTAACTATAGTATCTCCTGTGTATAGAGATAATACAATAGCATTGGCAGAAAAATTTGGAGTGCAAAGGATACATAAAAAATATAACAAACGCTTTCTAAAAGGAAAGCATATTGTAATAGCTACTACAGATATTCCAAAAGTTAATATACAAGTGTACAAAGACTGTAGGAAGAAAAGCATATTGGTTAATGTAGCAGACAACCCGCCATATTGTGATTTTTATATGGGAGGAATTGTAACCAAGGGAAGTGTAAAAGTGGCGATTTCTACTAACGGAAAGTCACCAACCACTGCCAAACGACTACGTCAGTTTTTTGAAGAAGTAATACCTGAAAATATTGACGATTTAGTTAAAAATTTAAACGAATACAGAAAAACAATAAAAGGGGATTTCGAAGAAAAAGTAGAAACACTAAACGAATTCACCAAAGGATTAATAGGAAAAAAAGAAGTTGCAAATGATAAAGACTGATATTTTAATAATCGGAGCAGGGCCAACAGGATTATTTACTGTTTTTGAAGCAGGATTACTTAAGTTAAAAACACATCTTATAGATGCATTACCACAACCAGGAGGGCAATGCTCAGAGATATACCCTAAAAAACCAATATATGATATTCCTGGGTTCCCAGAAATACTTGCAGGAGATTTGGTGAGTAATCTAATGGAGCAAATAAAACCCTTTGAGCCTGGATTTACATTAGGAGAGAGAGCAGAGACTATCGAAAAACTAGAAGATGGTACATTTTTGGTAACCACAAATAAAGGAACCAAACATAATGCACCGGTAGTAGCTATTGCAGGGGGATTAGGCTCTTTTGAACCACGTAAACCCCCTATCCCGAATATCACAGATTTTGAAGACAAAGGAGTAGCATATATTATACGGGATCCAGAAGTGTACAGAGATAAAAGAGTAGTTATAGCAGGAGGAGGAGATTCTGCCCTGGATTGGTCTATTTTTCTGGCAGATGTAGCAAGCGAAGTAACTTTGGTGCATAGGCGAAACGAATTTAGAGGAGCTTTAGATTCTGTAGAACGAGTAGCAGAGCTTTCCAAATTAGGTAAAGTAAACTTAATTACAGAAGCAGAAGTAAAAGAATTAAAAGGAGAAGATCATTTAACCGCAGTTGGTATTAAACATAATACCAAAGGGTATATTCACTTTGAAACAGATTACTTTATCCCGCTATTTGGATTATCCCCAAAATTAGGGCCAATAGGAGATTGGGGGTTAGAAATAGAAAAAAATGCAATCAAAGTAGATAATTCTTACGATTATCAAACCAATATACCAGGTATTTATGCTATAGGAGATGTAAATACATATAAAGGAAAGCTAAAACTAATTCTTTCAGGTTTTCACGAAGCAGCAATTATGTGTCAAAGTGCATACCAAAGAATCCACCCGGATAAAAAGTATGTAATGAAATATACAACAGTAGGAGGAGTAGAAGGATTTGACGGTACCAAAAAAGAAGCTAAAAAAGAAGTTGTGAAAGCAATTAATTAGTAACTAAAAAATTATATTTTTGACCTCACAGGCTTTAAACCTGTGAGGTCTTTACTTATATTTGTACAACAAAAAAAGAAGGATATGTCAGACATTACTATAAAAATAAAAGATAGAGAAGGAGTAGTACATGAAGTATTAGCACCAACAGATATGGCTATGAATCTGATGGAAGTTTGTAAAGCTTATGAATTACCAGTTGAAGGCACCTGTGGTGGTATGGCAATGTGTGCTTCCTGTCAATGCTATATTTTATCAGATCATCAATTACCAGAGATGGGTCAGGATGAAGATTTAATGTTAGCAGAAGCTTTTTATGTAGAAGATAATAGTAGATTAGGATGTCAAATCCCGATTACCCCAGAATTAGACGGACTTGAAATAGAGCTCGCGCCAGAATCCTGATATACTACTCTAAAACTATAATAGTTTCCTTTGTAGGCTTTTTTATTCTTACCGTAATTTTTTGATAGTCCCGGTGTAACCCATTTTTATGTGCCAGAATATCCATTTTGGCCTTTCCTTTTGTGCTTCTAATTCCAACAGTAAGAGTAACTATGCGGTTATGGTTACTATAGGCAACTTCACCTTCTAATAAAAGAAAAATCAACAGGAGATAAATCGCCTGGTTTTTCTGCCACGTGATTATTTTTTTTAACTATCTCTAAAGCATTGTTTGTTAATGCTGGTTGTGCAATAACAGAACCATATCTATACGTAGCATTACCCGTGATCATAAAGAATACAGATATACAAGCTAGTATTCCTATACTTGGTAATAACCATTTCCAGTTCTTTTCCCACCAATTTCTGTTTGCCATTAATTCCTTCATAAATAGTTGTTGTATACGTGTCGATATGTAAAAGACATCTTTTTAAAAGTAGTTATAGCACAGTGTAGGTTCAATAAAGAGAACTACCCATATAGTGAGGGTTCTAATAGATCCCAAAGAGCTTAGAATCGATATTTTGACCCTTTTATTTGATAAATTATCAGTTCGAAACCCTTTCTAGGCGGCAATATTATTAAGTTAAGAATTTAAACTATTGATTTAAAGATTTTTAATGATGGATTCCGTTCTTCAACGGAATGACAAAATAACCAAAACACAATATTTTCTGCTTGTCATTTCCAGCGTAAGCTAGAATCCATGATGAGTGTAAAGGGATATTTTGCTTTTACAGATGTTTAATCCTCAAAAAGATACAGCTTAACTTAATGACATTGCCTTTCTAGGTCCTTCGAAACATATAAATAACCCTTAGAACCTTCATCGTATCAACCCAAAGCTTATGGAGATTGTATACAAATACCTTTTGGTTAGAAATTAAGGCGGTCTCACCAACCTGTGCCCTTTCTTTAAAAAAGGTGTTTTACCTCTCATAATTCTAGTCTATTCCCTATGTAAAATGGGGTCTTTACCTCTGTTTTCTTATACGGTACTAATATATTTTTGAGGTAGACCAGAAAATATTATACTATGTATATGGTGGTAAAATAGGGGGCAATAGATTGTAAATCTAGTATAAAATCTATTACATAATTAAGCTGAAAACACTAAATAAAATAAAAATGAAAACGATAAAATTAAGATACAGCATTTTAGTGATACTACTAAGTAGCATACTATTGTTTATAAATTGTGAAAAAGAAGAAGGATACGATACTATAGAAATATCAGAAGATATAAAAGTATCACAAGAAAAAATTGCAGACTCGTTAAAAGAAGTGACTTCTGCCAAGATGCCCCTTAACATAAATGGCTATTACAAAGCTAATGATGGAGGGCATTATTATATCAGGCATATAGGCAATAAAATATTTTGGTTTGGAGAACACCCATCAGGAAATTGGGCAAATGTGTTTAAGGGAGAAATAGAAGGAAATAAAATTACAGGATATTTCTATGATGTTCCTAAAGGAAGAATAGCAGGTTCCGGAACTTTAGAAATATCGGTTCTTTATAATGGAGTAATTCTTAGTAAAACTTTAGGAAATAATTTTGGAGGATCGGTCTGGATAAAAACTACAAAGCCGGCAAATCTTCCCGGTGCACGTCCGGCAGGATTTGGAGTTAGAAATGATATCAATAACCTAACCGGCAGATGGACAGGTGATGATGGAGGGTATTATTATATACGGCAAATAGGCAACCAGATAATATGGTTTGGAGAACGAAACTTTATATCAGGGCAACCAGCATGGTCTAACATAGCTTATGGAAGTCGTTTTTACAGTCAGTTATGGTTAGATTGGGTAGACGTCCCCAAAGGAGGAGCAAATAGTAGTGGGATATTGCGGGGAAGTATTGATGATGCTAACCATATAACGAAGGTGCATTCTACAGGAGGATTTGGAGGATCGAGCTGGAGCAGATAATAAAATAATGTATATATGTCTTATAAAGGTTGTCTGTTTTGGACAACCTTTGTTTTTATGATCTCTATACAGACTACTAATAATATTAGGGTATAAAGCCCCGTAAAGTTTCCGTTATTAGCCTGTTTGCAAAGGGTTTTTCACCTCTGCTATATGTCTTTTAGGTATCCTAATTTTGAAAAATATATAATTGATTTCCGGAACATCAATTCATAAGTCATCAGTATAATTATTTTTTACACAAAAAATTAAAACCATAAAAACTAACAACATGAAACTAAAAACATTTTGGTTGAAATCGAGTATTTCAACTTTATTACTGGGGGTATTATTAGTATTTACCAATTGCGAAAAAGAGCTTGTCACAGAAGAAACTTCCGAAGAAATTGTTGCCACACAAGAAAAAGATATAACCGAAAAAGCTTTTCCTGAAAGAACAGGTGAAATTACTGAAATAACCTATCAGGGGCAGCAGTTGACCGTAGAAAAAATGGATGATTTATACGTATTTGAAGGAGATATACTTATTACGCCAGAAGAGCTTCAAAACCAAACCAAAAGTACAGGCAGGGTTAGCAGTCTTTGGCCAAATTGTGTAGTGTATTATACTATAGAGAGCACTTTGCCTAATAAGGATAGAGTGTATGATGCCATTGCACATTGGGAAAGTAAAACCAATCTTCAGTTTATAAAACGAACCACTCAGGCTGCTTATGTGAATTTTCGTAAAGGAAGCGGTTGCTCATCTAGTGTTGGGCGTACAGGAGGAAAACAAAATATTAATTTAGCAGATGGATGTTCTACCGGTAATACTATACATGAGATAGGACATGCCATTGGATTATGGCATGAGCAAAGCAGAAAAGATAGAAATACCTATGTAAATATCAATTTTGCTAACATACAAGCAGGAAAAGAACACAACTTTAAAACCTATGTGGAAAGGGGAGAAGATGGAGACGAATATTCACCAACCTTAGATTTTGGTAGTATTATGATGTATGATTCCTATGCATTTTCTAAAAACGGAAACCCTACCATAACCAAAAAAGATGGAAGCACCTATAGCGTACAGCGTACAGCGCTGTCTGCGTGGGATAAAATAGGAGTTTCAAGAATGTATAAAAAAATATGTGGTACAGTACCAAACATGAGCGGGTATTACAAAGCAAACGACGGAGGGCATTATTATATCAGGCATATAGGAACCGATGTATATTGGTTTGGAGAACATCCAAGTGGATCATGGGCTAATATATTTAAAGGAAAGCTGGATGGAGACAAAATAACAGGTAATTTTTATGATGTGCCAAAAGGCAAAATACAAGGATCAGGAGAACTAAAATTAACCGTTAATTATAATAGTACCAAGATCACTAAAACCTCGGGTAATAACTTTGGGGGATCGGTATGGACAAAATCGACACTCCCTTTAAATCTTCCGGGAACCAGAACTGCCGGATTTGGAGTGCGTAATGATATCAATAACCTAACCGCAAGATGGTATGCCAATGATGGGGGGTATTATTATGTAAGACAAGTAGGAAGCCGTGTAGTGTGGTTTGGAGAACGTCATTTTACATCAGGGCGACCAGCTTGGGCAAATGTAGGATATGGAACCAAAATAGGCAACAATATATACCTGAACTGGGCAGATGTCCCTAAAGGAAATGCTAATGGAAACGGAACCTTACAATTGAAAATGGACGGAGCTAATAAAATGACCCGGGTAAGTGTAACAGGAGGATTTGGAGGATCTAGTTGGAGTAGATAATGTAAAAAAAAATAATCTTTGTTTAAAAGAGGATGTTTGACTTTTCAGACATCCTCTTTTTCTATTGCGATTTTTTAACTAATTATAAAAGAAGATTTTACAGAAAGAAACAAAGAGTTTTTGAGAAGTTATTATTAATGTTTTCAAATAAATTTTTATTTAAAATTACTTTTCAGACCTCTTTTTTTTGGTTATTATTTTGTTGCTATAAACAAAATAATTAGAAACACAATAAAATAAGTAACTCTCAGGATTTTGGTTGTTTTTTTACATTGTGGAGTCTGATCCCCTGGCTTGCCTCAAAATAGAAAAGAAGCTTTTTGCTGAATGCCTCACAGAATTGCCTCAAGGTAATTGGCTCTGCCTCGAAAATTATTTGATAATCCGGGTTAAAGATCATTTTAAAGATATTCAATATTAAAAAAAAGCAGTCGTGGATCTGGTATCTCGAAGCAATAAAAACCTAAAGTCTTAACCAGATAATATTAATTTTTTATTGTTACTGCATAAATCAGTAAATAAACTTGCATAACAAATAGCTATGTCTTTTATTTGTATCCAGATTAGCAAACGATGCTTTTTTAGTTCATAATCATATTAATTGTTATCAAGAAAGGTGGAGGGAATAGACCCTGTGAAACCTTAGCAACCCTTTACCTGTTAAAGAAGGTGCTACATTCTATCCGTTAAACGGTATAGATAACGAAGACACATAGCTTGGCTATTTTTTCCATTTGTTTTTCTTGATACACATTAATATTTCCTTTTTAAAAAGGACGCATTTTGTTATTTTCAACAATTTGGTATTTGAATTTGTAAAAGTTGGATAGTATTAGAGGTAATCAAAATATTAAAGTGGGTATATGAAAGATATAAATGAAATATTAAAAGAAAGAATCCTTGTTCTGGATGGAGCTATGGGAACCATGCTGCAAAGACATAAATTTACCGAAGAAGATTTTAGGGGAGAACGCTTTAAAGACTGGCCGGTGCCCGTACAAGGCAACAACGATTTACTAAGTATTACACAACCAGAAGCAATAAAACAAGTACATCGTTTATATTTTGAAGCAGGCGCAGATATTGTAGAAACCAATACTTTCTCAGGAACTACAATTGCTATGGCAGATTATAACATGGAAGAACTAGTATATGAACTTAATTACCAATCTGCAAAAATAGCCAAAGAAGTAGCAGAACAATTTACAGCAAAAGAACCACATAAACCCCGTTTTGTAGCAGGATCTATTGGCCCTACAAACAGAACCGCAAGTATGTCACCAGATGTAAACGATCCCGGGTACAGAGCAGTAACTTTTGATGAGTTAAGGATAGCCTACAAACAGCAAGTAGAAGCATTATTGGATGGGGGAGCAGATATTTTATTGGTAGAAACTATTTTTGATACCCTAAATGCCAAAGCAGCACTTTTTGCAATTGAAGAAGTAAAAGACGAAAGAAATATAAAAGTCCCGATTATGGTAAGTGGTACTATAACAGATGCCAGTGGCAGAACATTATCCGGTCAAACCGCTGAAGCTTTTTTGATTTCAGTATCCCACATCCCAATGTTATCTGTGGGATTTAATTGTGCCTTGGGGGCAAATCAATTAACCCCGCACCTTCAAGTTCTTGCCCAAAAAGCAAACTTTGCAGTATCGGCACACCCAAATGCAGGATTACCAAATGCATTTGGAGAATATGACGAAACACCAGAGCAAATGGCAGAACAAATCAAAGAATATATGGAGAAAAATTTGGTGAACATTATAGGGGGATGCTGCGGGACCACTCCAGAACATATAAAAGCAATAGCAGATTTGGCGAAAAAGTATAAACCCAGACAGTTGACTGTGGATAGTTTTTAGTGGATAGATTATGGAGTATAAAGAGTCAGAAGTTTGGAAGAAGTCAAGAATATTAGTTAATAATCTTTATGAAATTACAAAAACGTTTTCTAAGGATGAATTATATGGATTAACAAATCAAATGAGAAGAAGTGCGATTTCAATACCGTCAAATATCGCTGAGGGATGCGGAAGAAGAACTTCTGCAGATACACTTCAGTTTTTACATATTTCAAGAGGTTCATTGTATGAATTAGAAACACAATCCTATTTGGCTTTGGATCAAAATTATTTTGAAATAAAACAGCATCAGATTCTGTTAGCCCAAATTTTAAAATGTAAAAAATTATTAAATGGATTTATCAACTATTATAAAAAATGTGCATCATGATAGAAAATAAATCACAAAACCTATCAACCGACAACTCTAAACAATCAACCAGAAAATATTTAAAACTTTCTGGTTTGGAACCCATGATAGTTTCAGCAGAAACTAACTTTATTAATGTAGGAGAACGTACCAATGTAGCGGGATCACGTATGTTTTTACGATTAATTAAAGAAGAAAAGTTTGACGAAGCTTTGGATGTAGCCAGACATCAGGTAGAAGGGGGAGCCCAGGTGATCGACATTAATATGGATGACGGCTTGATCGATGGTAAAGAAGCAATGATACGATTTCTTAATCTTATTATGGCAGAGCCTGATATTGCCAGAGTACCTATTATGATCGATAGCTCTAAGTGGGATATCATCGAGGCAGGACTACAGGTAGTGCAAGGAAAATGCGTCGTAAACTCAATAAGTCTTAAAGAAGGAGAAGCAGAATTTGTTGCACATGCAAAAAAAATAAAGCGATATGGGGCAGCAGTAATTGTGATGGCTTTTGATGAGGTAGGACAGGCAGATAATTATGAACGGCGTATAGAAATCTCAAAAAGATCCTATGATGTACTGGTAGATCAGGTTAATTTTCCTCCCGAAGATATAATTTTTGACTTAAATATTTTTCCTGTAGCAACCGGGATGGAAGAACATCGTAGAAACGCTATCGACTTTATCGAAGCAACACGATGGGTAAGAGAAAACCTGCCTCACTGTAGTGTTAGTGGAGGAGTAAGTAATGTTTCCTTTTCTTTTAGAGGAAACGATAGAGTTAGAGAAGCAATGCACTCTGTGTTTTTGTACCATGCAATCAAAGCAGGAATGAATATGGGGATTGTAAATCCCGCAATGCTCGAAGTATATGATGATATCCCTAAAGATCTTTTAGAACATGTTGAAGATGTTATTCTGGATCGAAAAGACGATGCTACAGAAAGATTATTAGATCTGGCAGAATCTGTAAAAGGAACCAGTAAAGAAAGAGTTGTAGATCTTTCCTGGCGGGAAGAACCTTTGCAGGACAGAATCACCCGGGCTTTGGTAAAAGGGATCGATCAATATATTGTAGAAGATGTTGAAGAAGCAAGGCAAAAAGCAAACAAACCTATCGAAGTAATTGAAGGAAATCTAATGATAGGGATGAATGTTGTGGGAGACCTTTTTGGTTCTGGTAAAATGTTCTTGCCACAAGTAGTAAAATCTGCAAGAGTGATGAAGAGAGCAGTAGCGCATTTATTACCTTATATTGAAGAAGAGAAAAAGAAGAATCCCAAACCAGTAGAAGGTAATGGGACAAATGGACGTATCCTGATGGCCACAGTAAAAGGAGATGTACATGATATAGGCAAAAATATTGTATCTGTAGTATTAGGATGCAATAATTATGAGATTGTGGATCTTGGAGTTATGGTGCCACCAGAAAAGATTATTCAAACAGCTATCGATGAACAAGTAGATATTATTGGTTTAAGCGGTTTGATAACACCCTCTTTAGATGAGATGGTGCATCTTGCAAAAGAAATGGAACGTAAAAATTTTAATATCCCATTGTTAATTGGTGGAGCAACCACCTCCAAAGCACACACCGCAGTTAAGATTGATCCGCAATATAAAAATGCCGTAGTACATGTTAATGATGCATCCAGAGCAGTAACCGTAGTAGGGGATTTGTTAAATAAAAGAAGTAATCAAAAATATATAGGAGACTTAAAAGAAGACTACGATAAGTTTAGAGAAGGATTCTTAAAAAGAACAAAGCAAAAAGAATATTTGAGCATTAATGAAGCTCGAAAAAATAAATACACAATAGATTGGGAGACTTCTGAAATTGTAAAACCAAACCAACTGGGGATTCAGGTACTAACAGAATTTGATTTGAAAAAATTGGAATCTTATATAGACTGGACTCCTTTTTTTAGATCCTGGGATTTACACGGTAAATATCCCGCTATTTTAACCGATGAGATAGTAGGAGAACAAGCAACCTCTTTATTTAAAGACGCCAAAGAGCTATTAAAAAAAGTGTTAGATGAGAAATTGTTAGGAGCCAAAGCCATTTATGGTCTTTTTGAAGCAAATACAGTTAATGATGATGATATAGAAGTAACTACTGAAGAAGGAGGTTTTGTATTTAGGACTCTTCGTCAGCAATTAAAAAAACATGCAGGCAAACCTAATTTTGCGTTATCAGATTTTATAGCACCAAAAGAAAGTGGATTTCAGGATTATATAGGGTGCTTTTGTGTTACAACAGGGTTTGGAACAAAAGACCTGGCAGAAGCTTTTGAAAAAAATCTGGATGATTATAATTCTATCATGATTAAAGCACTGGCAGACAGATTAGCAGAAGCATTTGCAGAATACTTACATAAAAAAGTAAGAAAAGAAGATTGGGGATATGCAAATGAGGAAACTTTAAGCAATGATGAATTAATAAAAGAAGCGTATAAAGGTATTCGCCCGGCGCCAGGATATCCTGCTTGCCCCGATCATCTCGAAAAAATAACTATTTGGGAAATACTCAAAGTAAAAGAACGAATAGGAGTAGAGTTAACCGAAAGCATGGCAATGTGGCCTGCTGCATCCGTATCCGGATATTATTTTGCAAATCCCGAAGCCAGATATTTTGGATTAGGAAAAATAAAAGAAGATCAGGTAAAAGACTTTGCAGAACGAAAAGAGATAGACTTTGAGTATGCAAAAAAATGGTTGAGCCCAAATATACTGGATTAAATTCATATAAAAATCTATGAGTATAGAGGATAGCATAATTCAATACAATGAAGTTTTCGAAGGAGAACCTTGGTTTGGTACTTCAATATTAAAATCGTTACAGGATATACCATTGTTATTTTGGAATAAAAAACCAGAAAAGGCATCTCATTCCATTTTAGAGTTAGTATACCACCTTGTAGATTGGAGAATATTTGTTATTGAAAAACTAAAAGAAAACAAAACTTTTGATATTAAATTAAATACCGAACAAGACTGGAGAAAAGACGTCTTTATCTCTACAGAAAAGCAAAAGAAAGAGGTTATTAAAGAACTGGTAGGAACTCAAAATGTAATATGTGAATTGCTTAAGAAAAAAACAGAGGAATGGAGACATGAAGAAGTTGCAGGAAAAGTATATAAGAACGAATATATGATTAGAGGGATACTACAACATGATATATATCATTTAGGACAAATAAATATGACCTATAGTCAATTAAAATAAAACAGGTTAATATCAACTCTAAACATTAAAAGAAATACCAATTAAGAATAATAGATTACAATGAAAGTAACAGACCACATAAAAAATGCAAAAGGAAAAACCTTATTTTCTTTTGAATTAATACCACCACAAAAAGGAAGAAGCATACAAGAGCTATACGATAATATAGATCCGTTAATGGATTTTAAACCTCCTTTTATAGATGTAACTACTTCAAGAGAAGAATTTATTTATATAGACAGAGAAGGTCTGCTGGATAAAAAATTAACAAGAATGAGACCCGGTACAGTTGGGATTTGTGCATCGATCACCCACAAGTATAATGTAGATGCAATACCACATGTTTTATGTGGAGGGTTTACCAAAGAAGAAACAGAATATCTGTTGGTAGATTGCCATTATCTGGGAATTGACAATGTAATGGCACTACGGGGAGATGCTATGAAGGAAGAAAAATATTTTACACCTGCAAAAGGAGGGCATGCGTATGCTAACGAGTTGGTAAAACAAATTGTAAATATGAACAATGGGCAATTTCTTCATGAAGTAATAGAAACCGGAAATAAATCTGATTTTTGTGTTGGTGTAGCCGCGTATCCCGAAAAACATATAGAAGCCCCCTCTATGGATTCTGATATTAGAAGATTAAAAGATAAAGTAGATGCAGGAGCAAATTATGTAGTGACCCAAATGTTTTTTGATAATAAAAGATATTTTGATTTTGTAGAAAAAGCAAAAAAAGCAGGGATTAATGTACCTATTATACCAGGAATAAAACCAGTAGCAGTAAAAAGACATTTGCAGTTGTTACCACAAGTATTCAAATTAGATATGCCGGATGAATTGGTTAGAGCAGTAGAAAAATGTAGTTCTAACCAACAAGTTCGTGAGGTAGGGATAGAATTTGCAATACAGCAATCCAAAGAATTAATGGAGTATGGGGTGCCTGTATTACATTACTATTCAATGGGGAAATCTGATAATATAAAAAAGATTGCAGAAGCTGTTTTTTAAAAATATCTTTAAGACCTTGCAAACCTTAAAGGTCTGCCATACTTTTGCCGGATGATAAAAAAGATCTGTTTACTTTTTTGTATAGTACATCTTGGTATCTATGCCCAGATAGATTCTAAAAATAGCTATACCCTGGATGCTAATAATTTTTATGGCACTATACTAAACCACAACCCGGGAATTTCTCATTTAATTACAGGACACCCTTATGGGATGATAGTGTCTTTTCAACGTAAAACATTTGGAGAAGAAAACTGGCAACGATTATATAACTATCCCGATTATGGGGTTTCATTTATATATCAGGATATGGATAATGAATTTTTAGGAACGCATTTGGGATTATTTGTTCATTATAATTTTTATTTCTTAAAACGATACGTAACACTAAGAATAGGCCAGGGGGCAGGGTATAGTACAAACCCTTATGATGAAGATAAAAACTATCGAAATATAGCGCACGGCACCCATTTATCCAGTGCTACGTATGCATTATTAAACCTTAAAAAAGAAAATATTTTTAAAGGATTAGGAGTACAGGCAGGACTGGGAGTAGTTCATTATTCTAACGGAAACTCTAAAGCTCCAAATAAAAGTACAAACACTTTGTTTATAAATGCAGGAATTACCTATAACCTGAAAGAGGATAATCCAGAATACATAGAAAAAGAAAAAGACGCCGTTAAAGGAGCGGAGCCTGTAGGGTATGGCTTTATTTTTAGGAGCGGGGTTAATGAAAGCGATATAGTAGGATCAGGACGATTTCCTTTTTATACTTTTACGGCCTATGCAGATAAACGATTAAGCAAAAAAAGTGCATTACAGCTGGGTACAGAAGTGTTTTTTTCTAAAGCCCTGGCAAGATATATTGATTACAGGGCAGCAGGAGGATTTAATGATGGAACAACAGGAGAAGAAGACTCTAAAAGAGTAGGGGTGTTTTTTGGGCATGAATTAAGAGTAAATAAAATTTCGGTAGTAACACAATTAGGGTATTATGTATACTATCCTTATGATTTTGAAGGACAAATATACCTTAGAGCAGGAGTACGGTATCATTTTACTAAAAATATATTTGGATCCTTAACTGTTAGATCTCATGCAGCAAAAGCAGAAGCAATGGAGTTTTCAATAGGATATAGGTTATAAAAACACAGGTAAGTTATCTTGGTCTGGTTTTATGTACAAACAAAAAATATAAAGGTAGTATTGTCAAAGCCTTTTTTAAAAATATACTGTGAGTAGAATTATAATAATTTTAGGAATATTGCTTTTATTTGGTTGCGATTCTGAAAACGCTTCCGATTGCTTTCAAAGAACGGGTACTATAGTAAAAAAAGAGATTGTAGTTTCTGGTTTTAATCGAATTTTGGTAAATCCAAATATAGAACTTGTTCTAAAAGAAGGAGTAGAAACTTCGGTTATAATTGAAACAGGGGATAATCTTTTAAATGATGTTTCTGCCGTGGTACAAGAAGATCGTTTAATCCTTAGTGATACTAATGATTGTGGCTTTTTTAGGGATTTTAACCAAACAAAAATTTTTGTTACAGCTCCCAATATTACCGAAATACGAAGTAATACTCAGTTTGATATTTCTTCAGACGGAGTATTACAATACCCCTCATTGACATTACTGTCAGAGGATTTTGGCGAAGATACCAAAAACACAAACGGTACCTTTAATATCCAGATAAACAATACATCGGTATCCGCAGTAGGCAACAGTATAGCTTCCTTTTTTGTAAAAGGGGCAACAGAAACTTTAAATATTACTATAGCTTCCGGCACAGGAAGATTTGAAGGAGAAAGTTTAGTAGCCAAAAATGTTTCGGTTTATCACAGGGGGACCAATAAGGTTATAGTAAACCCACAGCAATCTATAAAAGTAGAAATACGAAGCACAGGAGATGTGATTTCGGTTAACAAACCTCCGGTTGTAACTGTAGAAGAGTTTTTTACAGGCAAGCTTATATTTCAATAATGTTTATTCCATTTATACTACCGTTTTTTTACGTGTTAAATTGGGGTTGTTTTCTTTTAGAAAAGAAAAGCCAGCGGTTTATACAGCCAAAAGGTAACGAAAGTAAAAGTCGTATCCTATTTAAAAAAATATCCCTATAATGTATCCCTTTGGGAGATATAGAGGGATGTTAATGGCACATCCAAAAATCAAACAAAAACATATCTAAGAAGAGAGAAAGCAGGGTTAAGGTATATCCATAAAAACTTTGCGGATTTCCGATCCTTGTTAATAAAGAATTAATATCTAACTTTATAAAACTCCAATATGTTTTACCCCGCAATTTTTATAAAGGATTATGGAAAGGATTAATAGTTCCCAAAATGTAGAGAATATAAAAGAAAATTACCTTAAAAAGGAGTTGTACGATCTTATCAAAAAAGATGATTTAATTTTTGATTTTATTCAACAGGCAGGTCTTGACGGACTTTGGTTTTGGGATTTAGATAGCCCCGATAATGAATGGATGAACCCTAAATTTTGGACAACATTAGGATATAATCCCAAAGAGAAGTCTCATAAATCTTCGGCATGGCAAGATATTATTAATAAAGAAGACCTAAAACAAGTATACAGTAATTTTGCCAAACATTGTAAAGATCCATCATATCCATTTGATCAAATTGTAAGATACAGGCATAAAAAAGGGCATACCGTATGGATTCAATGCAGAGGTTTGGTAATAAGAGATGATAAAGGAAAACCTAAACGAATGTTGGGGACGCACATAGATGTTACCAAATTAAAAAAAGCAGAATTAAGGCTGCAACGACAAGTAGAACGATACAAACATATTATAGAAGGAACAAATCTGGGTACGTGGGAGTGGAATGTTAAAACAGGAGAGGCCATTTTTAATGAAAGGTGGGCTAGTATTACAGGACATACACTGGCAGAATTAGAACCACTATCTATAGATACCTGGACAAAATATACACACCCCAAAGATTTAGAAAAATCCAATCAGCTTTTACAAGATCATTTTGCAAAAAAAACACCTTTTTATGAATGTGAAGCCAGAATGAAACATAAAAATGGAGAATGGATATGGGTGTTGGACAGAGGCAAAGTGGTGAGTTGGGATTCTAACGGAAATCCCGAATGGATGATAGGTTCATACCAGGAAATAACAAAAGCCAAAAAAGATTTAGAAAAAAGTAAGTTGTTTGTGCAACAAGCACCTAGCGCTATAGCTATGTTAGATACAAATATGTGCTATTTGGCAGTCTCTCAAAAATGGTATCAAGACTATAGTATTAAAGAAAGTAATATTATAGGAAAATCACATTATGATATTTTTCCTGAAATTATAGAAAAATGGAAAGACGATCATAGAAGATGTCTTAACGGAGAAATATTAAAAAGCGAAGAAGATCGTTTTGAGAGATTAGACGGGTCTGTACAGTGGCTTACCTGGGAGCTGCGACCATGGTATACCGATGAAAATAAAATAGGCGGTATCTTAATGCACACATCAGACATTACCAAAGCAAAAGAAACAGAAATTAGATTGCGAATTAGTGAAGATATGTTTAGAAGAAATTTTGAAAATGCTGCGATTGGGATGCTAATGTTTGATGAAAATGGATACTTTACAAAAGTAAATTATAAACTTTGTGAAATTTTGGGATATTCTGATACAGAACTAACAAAATTAGCTTTTAAAGATATTATTCATCCGGATGATATGGAAAACAGCGAAAAAATGTTTCAATTGCTTTTTACAGGAGAAAGAGTATACCACCAGATCGAAAAGAGATGTTTTCATAAAAACAGAGAGATCATACATGTAGATATGTCTGTATCGGTTGCTAAAAACGAAAATGATATACCTTCTTATTTTATTGCGCAAATTGCAGATATAAGCCATAAAATTGAAGCCAGAGAAAAATTACAAAATACACTGGGTAAACTAAAAAGTATAATAGATGATATTACTCAGGTAATTATAATAGGTACAGATAAAGATGGCTTAATAACTACTTTTAATAAAGGAGCAGAAAACTTATTGGGATATGCCAAAGAGGAAGTGCTATTAAAAGAAACCCCTTTAAAATTTCTTCAAAAAGAAGAAGTAGAAAAAAGAGGAAAAGAACTATCCTTGTTGCTAAGCAAGGAGATCAAAGGTTTTGAGTTTTTTACAGCATTGTTAAACAGACAAGAATACGATGTAAGGGAGTGGACAAACGTAAGAAAGGACGGAACCTGTTTTCCTGTTCAAGTAACAGTGTCACCAATAAAAGAAAACAACATAACTACTGGGTACTTGGGGGTAGCAGTAGATATTAGCGAAATTAAAAAAGCAGAAAAAGATTTAAAATCATGGTTGGTACTTGCCAAAGATCAAAATAATAGACTTAAGAACTTTGCACATATAGTTTCGCATAACCTTAAGTCACATTCCGGAAATTTTCAGATGCTCCTGGATTTATTTATTCAGGAAAACCCGGATGTTGAAGATAATGAAATTATACAGCTTTTTAGAACAGCATCAGATAACCTTACCGAAACCATAGCGCATTTAAGTGAAGTTGTTTTAATGAACTCTTCTGTCGATGAAAATTTAGCAGGATTAAATTTGCATAACACAATAGGCAAAGTGATCAAAAGTGTTTCGGCCATAGCAAAAGAAAAGAAAATAAAAATTAGTAACGAAGTACAGCCAGATATTAAGGTTTTGGGGATACCGGCATACCTGGATAGTATTTTGCTTAATTTTATTACCAATGGTATACGATATAGCTCAAATCAAAGAGATAGTTATGTTACTTTAAGCAGTAGTATAAAAGAGGGGTTTGTAGTGTTAAGCATTGCAGATAATGGATTGGGTATAGATTTAAAAAAACACAGAGCAAAACTATTTGGGATGTACAAAACTTTTCATCATAATAAAGAAGCCAGGGGCATTGGTTTGTTTATAGCAAAAAACCAGGTAGAAGCAATGGGAGGGAAAATAGAAGTGGAGAGTAAAGTAAATAAAGGAACTGTTTTTAAAATATATATGAAATATGAAAAAAATTGATATAGCCTGTATTATTGACGATGATCCAATTTTTGTATTTGGGATTAAAAAAATAATGGAGCTTGTTGGTTTTTGTAAAAACTTTATGGTTTTTCGTAATGGAGAAGAAGCATTAAATAATATAAAAGCTATTATTTCTGCCAATGAAAAATTACCAGATGTGATTTTACTGGATTTGAATATGCCAATACTTGACGGGATACAATTTTTAGAAGAGTTTACTAAAGTTCCTTGTAAAAAGAAAATTATAATTTATGTAGTTTCATCATCAGTAGACCCCGAAGATATTTTAAGAGCCAAATCTTTTGATAATGTAAGTGATTATATTGTTAAACCAATTTCAGTAGAAAAACTCAAAGAAATTTTAAAACATATAGAGAAAGTAGATCAGTGTTGATCTTTATGCACTCGATCAGGAACCCGTTAATTCCCTAAACAAACTTTCCAGATTTTTATTCTTTCTTGCTAGTTGTAAAATCTTTAATTGATTGTCATGTGCAAAATCAAAAACGGTAGTGCGCATATCTTTTGTAGTATCAAAAGTAATTTGATAATAAAAACCCTCTGTGTTTTTTACATTACTAACATGGGGTAAGTTTAGTAAAAAAGCTTCTTCTATGCGGTAATCAAATTCAACTTCAATTACTTGTCTGGCTTTATCTGCTATTTCATTAAGTCGTTTGTCAGCAACAATTTCTCCTTTGTTGATAATAATAACACGATCGCACATAGCCTCTACTTCCTGCATAATATGAGTAGATAAAAAAACAGTTTTTTCCTTGCCTATAGATATAATAAGCTCCCTTATCTCTACCAATTGATTTGGATCTAAACCTGTTGTTGGTTCGTCCAGAATCAAAACTTTAGGGTCATGAAGTAACGCGCAAGCTAATCCAACTCTTTGGCGGTATCCTTTGGATAATTGACCGATTTTTTTGTTAGCCTCTGGCGTTAGTCCTGTTAATGCAATGATATCCTCGATCCTTGATTTAGATATTTTGTATATACTAGAATTAAATTTCATATATTCTCGTACATACATATCCAGGTACAAAGGATTATGTTCAGGAAGATACCCAATATTTTTTTTTACATCAATAGGATTGGATTGTGTGTCAAAACCATTTACCATAGCAGTACCCTCAGAAGGATCGATATAGGTTGTCAGAATTTTCATCATAGTCGATTTTCCTGCCCCGTTTGGACCTAAAAAACCGACAATTTCTCCTGGTTGTATTTCAAAAGAAATAGAATTAAGAGCTTTTTGAGTACTATAAAATTTAGAAATATTTGATACTACTATCGACATATAAATCACATATAAACCTGATTGCCCTCAAAAATACATATTTAACAACTGTATTTTATAATAAATACAGGAAAAAAGATAGTAACCTGCAATTAATAATGTCGTTAAATTAATGATTTTAGTCCACATCGCAGAGTTTAATCCTTTTCTGGCTTGCCCCGAGAAAAGAAAGAGAAAATTTTTGCTGAATGCATTGCGGGATTGTCCCTGGGGTAATTGACCAATCAAAAAGATAGAGATCAACGCAATGATATTGATAATTTGGGATTAACACTAAAATAATGTTGAGATAAAGTAATACAGTGTTTTATGAGGTACTTTTATAGATATAAGAATCCTTTATGTTAAAACAAACAATATATCACCTGCTTCATAAACTGACTTGTTGGGTGCAGCAAGTTGTTTTTTTTGTAATCTCGGTATTCCTAAAAAAAGAATTGTTTAAACACTAGTTTTATGTCAATATACTAACTGTGTTTTCTGGTTTTTTTACAATCGATGAACAAAAATAAAGACTTCAAATGGGGGGTTACAATTTCTGCTGCTCAAACCGAGGGAGCTTATAAAAAAGATGGAAAAGGTATCTCTATTTGGGATACGTTTACACAAAAAAAACATAAAATAAAGGATAGATCAGATGCCAGGGTAGCTACAGATTTTTATCACAGATATAAAAAAGATATTGATCTTGCAGTAAATATAGGTTTGCAAATATTTCGTTTTTCTATTTCTTGGCCCAGAATATTGCCCGATGGCTCTGGTAAGGTAAACCCAAAAGGGATTGAATTTTATAACAAAGTGATTGATTATTGTTTGCAATCAGGAATTGAGCCCTGGGTTACTACATATCATTGGGACTTACCACAAAAATTACAAGATAAAGGAGGTTGGTGCAATCGCGAAATTATAGACTGGTATACCACCTATGTTACTATATTAAGAGATAATTATGCGCATAAAGTAAAAAAATGGATATTAATTAACGAAGGTGTTGTTTGTATAGGTGGAGGGTATTTTTTGGGAGTACACGCTCCTGGTAAAAGAGGAATTGATAACTTTATTTCGGGGGTACACCATATTTTGTTGGCACAAGCCGAAGGTTTTAAAGTGTTAAAACAAATAAAAGGACTTGAAGTAGGGACAGCACTAAGTTGTACTAAAATTGAACCTTATAGAAATACAAATGCAGATAAAAAAGCAGTAAATAGAATAGACGCACTAATGAATCGCTTATTTATAGAACCTCATTTGGGGATGGGTTACCCCGTTGACGATTTGCCGATTTTAAAACGAATAGCAAAGTACTATAAAGAAGAGGATTTGGAAACTTTAAAAACCAATTTTGATTTTTGGGGAATACAAACATATACCAAACAAGTTGTTAAATCTGCATGGTATATCCCTTATTTAAGGGTAATACAGGTAAAACCAGAAAAGAGAGGTGTAGAAACCTCTGTAATGGGATGGGAAACGTATCCTGAAGGAACACAGTATTTTTTAGAAAGATTCTCTAAATATAACCCGGAAAAACCATTATGGTTATCAGAGTGCGGGATTGCTCTGTCACATAATGAAGATGACCAGAAAAGAATTGATTATTATAAAAAAGTAATTGATTTAACACAAAATGCAATTAGTAAAGGAGTAGATGTAAAAGGGATCTTACTATGGACCTTGGTCGATAATTTTGAATGGGCAGAAGGATATCTACCTAAATTCGGAATAATTAGTTTGGATAGAAATACTTTGCAAAGACAAATGAAAAAATCTGCAATTTGGTTAAAAAAGTATTTAGAGGAGTGATAATAATGGATATCAGATACATAAAATGGTTGTTTTTATTGTGACCATATTGTTTTTTAATATTGAAAATTAAACAGTATCGTTCAGTTGAAATAGAAAAACATCTTTAATCCCCCTAAAGGATTAAGTTTTCAGGGTTTTAATGATTTGAAAGGTTGCTTTTCAACTTTTATTAAAAGGATGCTGTTTTTAATATAAACTATTTTAAGTTGATAGTTATCAGTATCTTAAGTTTAGTGTAAGCTCTTGTTTCTTGGAGAGATAGCGATCTAGAATCTTTACTGGACACTAATGAAAATTATATATAAAACTCAGAAGTATGCTTTATTTCTTTAAGAACAAAAGTACTGTTTAAGACACCAATATTTTCAATTTTTGAAAGCTTGGTTTTTATAAAATCGTGATACTCTTCAAGACTTTTGGTGTGTATTTTTAGAACAAAATCAACCTGACCGGCCATGTGGTAACATTCTTGTACTTCTTGCAAATTTTGTATTTGTTCTTCAAACTTTTCTATAAAAGCTTCATTATGATATCGCATAGAAACCTGACAAATGGTGGTCATAGAACGATCAATTAATTTTTTATCCAGTATGGCAACATACTTTTTGATAAAACCTTGCTTTTCTAACCTTCGTATTCGTTCATAAACAGGAGACGTAGTTAAATTAAGAATATTGGCAATTTCTTTAGCTGTTTTTTTAGAATCTTCCTGTAAAATCCTAAGGATAGTAAGGTCTGTTGGGTCTAATTCTTCCATTTTGTCTCAAAAAAATTACTTTAAAAATATAGTTAAAACCTAATAAAAAGTAAATATAGCTGATATTATTTTAGAATAAAGGGATTGTTACTTAATTTTTTTAAATACGAAACTGTAAAAGCCTTATTTACTACTTTAGCAAGGAAATAATACTGTGATGTGTCATGATTAATGAGAAGAAAATGTTTTGAAGAGATAGCTTTACAACATTTTTGAGACTTTAATTTTTTGACTTTAGTTAATTAAAAGTTTTTAAAAATATGAAAACGGTTGTTTTAGTAATAGGAGCAAATGGTCAGTTAGGATCCGTTTTAACAGAATCCCTTAAAGAAAAATTTGGCGATCTTAATGTAATAGCTTCTGATTTAAGACCCAGAGAAGGTTATGTTGGTAATTTTGAAATAATAGATGCTACCAGTATAGAAAGAATAGAAGAAGTAGTTACTCAATATAAAGTAACTCAGATATATCACCTTGCCGCCATTCTTTCTGCCAAAGGAGAAGAAACACCTTTGCAAACCTGGAACATTAATATGCAAACATTGTTTAATGTACTGGAAGTTTCCAGAAAAAATAATATTGAAAAAGTGTTTTATCCCAGCTCGATTGCAGTTTTTGGAGAAGGCGCTCCTTTAGATAATACCCCTAATAATGCTTATTTGGATCCAGCTACAGTATATGGCATTAGTAAAGCAGCAGGAGAGAACTGGGCACAATATTATTTTATGCGATATGGATTAGATGTTAGATCGATTAGATATCCGGGAGTTATAGGCTACCAATCATTGCCCGGGGGCGGAACTACAGATTATGCAGTAGACATTTATCATAAAGCGGTGCTAAATGAAAAATTTAGTTGCTTTTTAAAAGAAGACGCAACATTGCCCATGATCTTTATGGAAGATGCAATACGGGCAACTTTAGAGTTGATGGATGCGCCAAAAGAAGATATTAAAATAAGGACTTCTTATAATGTTTCGGGAATTAGTTTTTCTCCCGCACAAGTAGTAGCAGAAATTCGTAAATTATACCCCGATTTTGAAGTCGCTTATGCTCCTGATTTCAGGCAAGAAATTGCTTCTCGATGGCCAAACTCTGTAGATGATTCTGCCGCAAGCAAAGATTGGGGATGGAAACCTAAATTTGATCTGGAATCGATAACAGTTACTATGATCCAGAAACTAAAAGAAAAATATAAAACAGGATCTAAAAATCAAGAAGCATTAGCAAGTTGATTTAATATGTTTTTTGCAATAACACATAAATAATAAAATAGTTAAGAAATTATGTTCTCAAATATAAAAGACGATTTACAAAAAGAACTGGACGAAATTAAAGCTGCTGGTTTATATAAGGCAGAAAGAATAATTACAACTCCGCAAGGAGCGCAAATTGATACAACAAATGCTAAGAATGTTTTAAATTTTTGTGCAAATAATTATTTAGGATTATCCTCACATCCAGAGGTTATTGAGGCAGGTAAACAAGCTATAGATTCTCATGGGTATGGTTTATCATCAGTGCGGTTTATTTGTGGTACCCAGGATATCCATAAAGAGTTAGAACATAAAACAGCCGAGTTTTTAGGAATGGAAGACTGTATTTTGTATGCAGCAGCGTTTGATGCTAATGGTGGGGTGTTTGAACCTATTTTGGGAGCAGAAGACGCTATTATTTCTGATGCCTTAAATCACGCTTCAATTATAGATGGAGTAAGGTTATGTAAAGCAAAACGCTTTAGATATGAGCATAATAATATGGCAGATCTTGAAAAGCAGTTAAAAGCAGCAGAAGGATCACGAAGAGTACTTGTGGTAACAGATGGTTCTTTTTCTATGGATGGTACCATTGCGCAATTAGATAAAATATGTGATCTGGTAGAAAAATACGGAGCAATGATTATGATTGATGAATGTCATTCTACAGGTTTTTTAGGAAAAACAGGTCGTGGTACTCATGAGTATCGTAATGTAATGGGGCGTATAGATATTATTACAGGTACTTATGGTAAAGCACTAGGAGGTGCATCTGGAGGCTTTACGGCTGCCAGAAAAGAAATTGTTGAAATGTTAAGGCAACGTTCCAGACCTTATTTGTTTTCTAATACAGTTGCTCCCTCTATAGTAGGGGCATCTATTAAGGTTTTAGATATATTGTCTTCATCAACTGCCTTACGCGATAAGTTAGAAGAAAATACAAAATATTTCAGATCAGAAATGACTGCTGCAGGATTTGATATTATCCCAGGAGATCATCCAATAGTCCCGGTAATGCTATACGATGCAAAACTTGCTCAGGAATTTGCAGCCAGATTACTAGAAGAAGGAATTTATGTTATAGGTTTTTTCTATCCTGTAGTTCCACAAGGCAAAGCAAGAATTAGAGTTCAATTGTCTGCGGGGCATGAACGTCAGCATTTAGAAAAAGCAGTAAAAGCATTTACCAAAGTAGGTAAAGAGCTAAATGTAATATAATCATATATCTTTTATAAAAAGTAAAAAATATATAAATAAAAATTACCCTTGTCTGCATATTATCAGGCAAGGGTAACTTTTTATTTATAACCAATCAGGCTCCTTTTTTTGACGCTAATTCTAATAGATTAATGCTCTTTTTTTTGTAAAGACCTGATATAGTATAAGTCACAAACGTTTGTTAGTAATTTAAAATGTAGAAGATTCTCAGCATAGTTATGATTTTATTTAAAATAGTTCATAGATAGGAGTCGAAATATTAAAATTTGATGATAATCACGATGAATATGCTAAAAAAAATGAAAATTATTTTGATTCGTAATAGTTTTGGCTAATTTAGCAATGTAATAATGAGACAATAATGAGCAATTTATTTACTTGGAACCGATTTTATTTTTTCTTCTTTTATTTTAAAAGCAAGATCGGGATCGCTGTGTAAATAAATAAGCAAAAATTTATATAACTAAAATCCCGATGAAAAATCGGG
Source organism: Aquimarina sp. (assembly GCF_977115655.1). Classification (NCBI taxonomy): domain Bacteria; kingdom Pseudomonadati; phylum Bacteroidota; class Flavobacteriia; order Flavobacteriales; family Flavobacteriaceae; genus Aquimarina; species Aquimarina sp. The sequence goes on along the minus strand of NZ_CDSBKO010000012.1, from coordinate 44,575 downwards.
ATTTTTTTTTGGAACAGATCCATTTAATAATATCTGAATTGTTTAAAAATTATTGAAAAATAATAAATAAAATGAAACAAAAGGTTGCGATACAAGGAGTAAAAGGCTCTTATCATCATGGAGTTGCCCAAGCGTATTTTGGAGAAAATGTAGATGTTAATGAATGTATGTCTTTTCAGGAATTAGTACTTAGTCTGGAGAATGATAAAAGTACAGATGCAGTAATGGCTATCGAAAACTCGATAGCAGGATCTATCATCCCTAATTACGCATATATCGATGAGTATAACCTGGCTATTAGAGGAGAATATTTTCAGCCTATTCATCATTGCCTTATGGCGTTGGGAGATCAGAAAATATCAGACATAAAAGAAGTGTATTCTCACCCTATGGCTTTATTGCAATGCAAAGATTTTTTTAGGGAACAACCGCATATCAAATTGGTAGAAGATGCAGATACAGCAGATGTGGCAAAAAGAATTTATGAAAAGCAAATAAAAGGAATAGCTGCTGTAGCGGGCGAAACAGCTGCAAATATGTATAATCTTAATATTCTGGCAAGAGAAATTCAAACTATAAAATCAAATAGTACCCGCTTTTTTATTTTAAATAAAAATAAAGAAGTAAATGTTGAAAAAGAAAAAATAAACAAGGCATCCTTAAAGTTTCTTACAGATCATAAAAAAGGAAGCTTGGCAACTGTACTTAACGTAATGAGTGATTGTGGACTGAATTTAACAAAAATACAATCCTTGCCAGTAATTAGTATGCCCTGGAAATACTCTTTTTTTGTAGATGTAACATTTACAGAATATAAAGATTATGAAAAAGCCATGTCGATTTTAAAAATAATGGCATTAGAACTTAAAATATTAGGAGAATATAAAAATCAGAACGGATGAGAATACCAACTGCAAAAAGATTAGAAACGATAGAAGAATATTATTTCTCAAAAAAACTAAGAGAAGTAAGAGAACGTGTAGCTTCAGGAAAACCAGTTTTAAATATGGCAATAGGAAGTCCGGATTTAAACCCTCCAACAGAAGTAATACAAGCAATGCAAGATGCAGTACTGGCAGAAGGAACCCATAAATACCAAAGCTATCAGGGTATCCCCGAATTGCGCAAAGCAATTTCAGATTTTTATAACGCAAAATATAAAGTCTCTTTAAATCCCGAAAATGAAATTTTACCTTTAATGGGGTCTAAAGAAGGTATTATGCATATCTCATTAGCGTATCTAAATGAAGGAGATGAAGTTCTGGTTCCTAATCCTGGGTATCCTACCTATACTGCGGTAGCTAATTTGATTGGAGCAAAACCAGTATTTTATGATTTGATAGAAAATAACAACTGGGAACCAGATTTTCATAGCCTTTCAAAAATGGATTTAAGTAAGGTAAAAGTTATGTGGGTTAACTATCCAAATATGCCAACAGGAGCTTCTGGAAGTATAAGTCTTTTTAAAAAACTAATTGATTTTGCTAAAAAACATAGCATTCTATTAGTAAATGATAATCCTTATAGTTTTGTTTTAAATGATAACCCAATCAGCATTTTGTCAATAGATGGAGCAAAAGATGTAGCTCTGGAACTTAATTCATTAAGCAAAACGTTTAATATGGCAGGATGGCGAGTAGGTATGGTAAGTGGTAGTCTGGATAAAATTGAAGCTATCCTTAAAGTAAAAAGTAATATGGATAGCGGGATGTTTTTGGGGATTCAAAAAGGAGCTGTTGCAGCATTACAAATTAAGGATGCTTGGTACGACAAGATGAATCTTATTTATAATGAAAGAAGAGAGCTAATATGGCAATTGGCAAGCCTGTTGGGAGGTAGCTATGATAAAAAAGCAAAAGGAATGTTTGTTTGGGTTAAACTTCGTGATGGAATAAATGCAGTAGAATTTATCGATAATATATTATATCAAAATGATATTTTTATTGCTCCCGGAGATATTTTTGGAAGCAACGGTAAAGGATATATACGTTTTTCATTATGTATCACTAAAGAAAATATAAAAGAAGCCATAGATAGATTAAAAAATAAAGAAGTACAGCTTACAAATGATCTAACTATGATAAATCAAAGCTAATAGATAAATGAATGTATTTATAGTAGGAACAGGGTTAATAGGAGGATCGTTTGCGATAGATATTAAAGCAGCTTTTAACGAATCAATAATTTATGGCGTAGATAAAAATGAAGAAAATCTGGAACAAGCATTGTCATTAGGATTTGTCGACTATGTGTCAGGTTTTAATGATTTAGAAAAAGCAGATGTCGTTATTGTGGCAATACCAGTAGATGCAACAGTTGAGGTTTTACCAATTATTTTGGATAAAATTGGAGATGATTGTTTGGTTTTTGATGCTGGTTCCACAAAGAAAAAACTGTGTGATACAATCGGAAACCATCATAAAAGAAGAAATTATTTGGCAGCGCATCCAATTGCGGGAACAGAATTTTCCGGGCCACAAGCAGCTATCGCAAATTTATACAGAGGTAAAACCAATATTATTTGCGAAGTAGAAAAAACAGCATTTAAGCTACAAGAAAGAGGGATGGAGATTTTTTCCAGATTAGGAATGCGGATTAGGTATATGGATCCGGGATCACACGACAAGCATATAGCCTATGTTTCTCACTTGTCTCATATCAGTTCTTTTATGCTAGGTAAAACAGTAATAGAAAAAGAAAAAAACGAAAGAGATATTTTTGATATGGCAGGGAGTGGTTTTGCTTCTACAGTTCGTCTGGCAAAAAGCTCACCAGCAATGTGGACACCTATTTTTGAACAAAATAAAGAAAATATATTGGAAACCATGGAAGAGTACATAGCCAATCTTATACAATTTAAGAAATTAATAGAAAATGATGATTTTCTGGCAGTCCATAAAGAAATGGAAGAAACCAATTATATAAAAACAATTTTAAAAGGAATTGCATAATAATAAAACACACAACGTAATAAATAAAAATTAAACATGGAGAATAAGAAAGAACTTAGAAACTGGCTTGATGATTATAATTTAGATCACCCTTTGGTAATAGGGGGGCCTTGTAGTGCAGAAACAGAAGATCAGGTAGTAAAAATAGCACACCAGCTTAAAGACTCTGATGCCACAGTATTACGTGCAGGTATCTGGAAACCAAGAACAAGACCGGGAAATTTTGAAGGAGTAGGTGTTTTGGGGTTAAAATGGTTGCAACGAGCTAAAGAAGAAACAGGAATGAAGATAGCCACAGAAGTAGCAAGCCCTCATCATGTAGAACTAGCCTTAAAGCATGGAGTTGATGTTTTATGGATAGGAGCAAGAAGTACCGTTTCTCCTTTTATTGTTCAAGATATAGCAGATGCTTGTAAAGGAATTGATAATCCAGTATTGATAAAAAACCCTATTAATCCGGATTTGTCACTATGGTTAGGTGCTGTAGAACGTTTTTATACAGCAAATGTAAAAAACCTTGGAGTTATCCATAGAGGGTTTTCTACGTATGAAAAAACTAAATATCGTAATATACCAGAATGGCAGATACCGATTGATTTACAAAACCGGTTTCCGGATTTGCCATTAATTTTAGACCCTTCTCATATTGCAGGAAGGAGAGACTTGATTTTTGATTTATCACAAACAGCATTAGATCTTAATTTTGACGGGTTAATTGTAGAAACACATTATGATCCCGATAATGCATGGAGTGATGCAAAGCAGCAGATAACACCAGAAACATTAATTCAGTATATGAAAGATTTGAAAATTCGTAAAGAAATTGGTGTGGATGAAGCGTACCAAAAAGCACTTAACGAATTGCGTGCAAAAATTGATATTGCAGATAATCAATTATTAGAAATTTTGTCTAAAAGAATGAAGATTTCTGATGAAATAGGACAAGTAAAAGCAAAACAAAATGTTGCAATATTACAATCCAAAAGATGGAATGAAATACTTGGCAGAATGATCCTTGAAGGAAATGAAAATGGATTAAGCGAAGAATTTATACTTCGTATTTATAAAGCAATTCATCAAGAGTCTATTAATCATCAAAAAAAAGTAGCAAGAGGCTAAGAAAAAAACCTATCTGTTGTGATAAAATGACAGATAGGTTTATAGGTGTATTGTATAGGTTTATTTTTTACGTTTAAAGGTGTAACGAGTAATATAGATTCCGTTGTCATCATCTTTACCACCAAAACTTTCTACACCACTGTTAACAAAAGCTAAATCCCAGCCTTCAGAAGCCATAGTGTTAATTTTTGACATTACTATCGCGTCATTCGCAACTATATTTTGAAAACGAATTCCGCCTAAGTTATAGAAGTTTAAAAGTTTGGTTTCATCAAACCCTTTTACGCGAATTTCACTACGGTCTGATTTGTTTCTTTTGTCACCTTCTCCTGTACGGGTAGAAGTAAAATCTTTGTAATCTCTGGTTTCATTAGCAGTAAGCATTCTGGATCGCCCTAATCCATTAGGGACAATAGATTCAATAACAGTTACAATTTGATATTCATAAATGTCTTGGGCAAATGCAGATTGAAAGCCAAATAATAACAAAGTCAGTAATAATAGTTTTTGTTTCATAATTAAGTAAGATTAATATTATCGCCTGATAATTCAATATTCATACCAGAAAATTATATGTTTATATCGCGTTTTTTTAATTAAGAAAAAAAATAATGGCTTCAAAAATTTTAATATTTGCATCTTTGTACTCATGACAGGTATTGTTTATAAATCTACAGGAAGTTGGTATACGGTTAAAACCTATAACAATAAAGTATATGAATGTCGAATAAAAGGTAAGTTTAGGATAAAAGGGATTAAAAGTACCAATCCTATAACTGTAGGAGATGTAGTGGATTTTAGAATAGATACCAATAGTGACCAGGAAACTGGAGTTATTGAAAATATTCACGAAAGACAAAATTATATTATTCGCAAATCGGTTAACTTATCCAAACAAACACATATTATAGCATCAAACATAGATGTAGTTTTTTTGTTAATCACCTTAAATAACCCAACTACATTCACAACATTTATCGATAGGTTTTTGGTTACAGCAGAGGCATACGGAATTAAGGCTGTTTTACTTTTTAATAAAATAGATACTTATAACGAAGAAGAGCTTTTAGAAGTAAAATACTTAGCCGCATTATATAGAAAAATCGGTTATGAATGTATTGGAATTTCTGCAAAATCTGGTAAAAATATAGATAAGGTAAAAGATGCTATGAAAGGAAAAGTAAGTATGTTTTCCGGACATAGTGGAGTGGGGAAATCTACATTGGTTAATGCTATTGCACCAGAACTATCTTTAAAAACAGCAAAAATTAGTGACCAGCACCAACAAGGGCAACATACTACAACGTTTGCCGAAATGTTTGATTTAAGTTTTGACGCTAAAATTATAGATACACCAGGTATAAAAGGTTTCGGAATTGTAGACATAGAAAAAGAAGAGCTAGGGAATTATTTTCCAGAATTTTTTAAACTCAAACCAGAGTGTAAATTTAATAATTGTTTACATGTCAACGAACCAAAGTGTGCAGTAAAAGAAGCTTTGGATGCCGAAGAAATTGCATGGTCCAGATATAAAAGCTATTTACAGATTTTGGAAGGAGAAGAAGAGCATTATAGAAAGAATAATTATGATGAAGAATAGTCTTTGATTGTAATTAAAGAACTAAGGTGATGTCAATTTCTTGAAAAAAATAAAAAAAAATCGCGAAGTTCCGAAAAACGAAACTTTTAGAACGTATACTTGCATTATAAAACTATGGATCCAGATAAATTTAGATTTAAGGATACTTAAAATTATATAAAGTCCTTGGTGAAAATTGGGTTATATAAATAATAGTTAATTAATAAATGAGAGCAGTAATTCAAAGAGTCTCCAGAGCCTCGGTCACTGTAGAAGGTAAGATTATTTCAAGTATACATCAAGGATTACTTATTCTGGTGGGAATAGAAGAGGCAGACTCTAAGGAGGATATACTTTGGTTATCCGGAAAAATATCCCGGCTTAGGATATTTGAGGATGAGAATGGAGTAATGAATAAAAGCGTATTAGAGGTATATGGAGACGCTATAGTTGTAAGTCAGTTTACTCTGCATGCCAGTATTAAAAAAGGCAATAGACCAAGCTATATTAATGCCGCGAAACCCGAAATCGCTATTCCGATATACCATAGTTTTGTAAATCAGTTAGAATTAGATATGCAAAAAAAAGTAGGTACTGGTGTATTTGGCGCGGATATGAAAATATCATTACTTAATGATGGGCCAGTTACCATAATCATAGATACTAAAAACAAAGAATAAACCACCCCACATAAGATAAATTTTTTATATGCAAAAAAGAATATACTTGTTTCTGGTAGCGGTAGCTTTATTAAATTTAAAAATATCTGCACAAGAAAAAACAGACTTACAGACTTCTAAAATTGATTCTTTACTTACAAAAAATGCAGATGCTATTGTTAGATCAGAAGAAGTAATTATTGAAATTAACTCTATTAATTCTATTGTTGTAAAAACGAAAAGAATTGTTACAGTACTTAATAAAAATGGGGTTAAACATTCAGATTTTTATGAAAGATACGATTCCTCAACAAAAATAAAAAAATTAGAAGCAATAGTTTATGATGCTGAAGGAGAAGAAATAAAAAAATACAGAAAAGGAGATTTTGAAGACCATAGTGCAATAGGTTCTGGTGATTTAGCAACAGATAACAGAGTAAAGTATATACAGTATACCCCTTTAAAATACCCATATACATTAGCTTTTGAAAGTGAAGTTCAAAGCTCTACAACAGCTTTTGTAGAACCTTGGTTTCCTGTTTCTTCTTACAGGGTAAGTGTTATAAAATCTAATTATGAAATAGTAAACCCCAATGAAATTGCTTTAAGGTTTAAAGAGAAAAATTTTGAAGGATATCCCATAAGTCATGATAAAACCGATACAGGTGTGTTATATTCCATATCTAATTTAGAAGCAAGATTGCCAGAGGTATATAGCCCTTCTTTTTCTGATATAGTTCCCTCTGTATGGGTAGCGTTAAACGATTTTTCTCTTGAAGGGATTGAAGGTTCTGCAACAGATTGGAAATCATTCGGGAAATGGCAATACAATAACCTGTTGTTGGGTCGAAGCAAACTGTCAGACACAACCATTAAGCAAATTGAAGAATTGGTTTCTAACGCAAAAACGAATAAAGAAAAAGCAAAATTGATCTATGAGTATGTGCAGAAAAAGACAAGATACATAAGTGTGCAATTAGGCATTGGAGGATGGATGCCTTTCTTGGCAGAAGATGTAGATAGGTTGGGGTATGGAGACTGTAAAGCATTGACTAATTATACAAAAGCACTTTTGGATAGCCAAAATATTACATCCTATTATACCATAGTATTTGGAGATAGAAATAAAAGAAATATAGATACCGAATTTGTTGCTATGCAAGGCAATCATGTTATCCTTAATATTCCTGATGAAAAAGATGAAGATATTTGGTTGGAGTGTACCAGTCAGACTATGCCATTTAATTTTATAGGCGGTTTTACAGATGACAGAAACGTTTTGGTAATAACTCCGGAAGGAGGTGAAATCAAAAAAACGAAAAAATATCTGCCAGAAGAAAATTTACAACATACTGTTGCTATAGTAAATCTTAGTGAAAATGGATCTCTGCTAGCTGATATTGAAAGAACGTCAAAAGGATTGGAGTATGATTGGAACTATAATGTGCAGTTTGAAACCCCAAAAGATCAAACGCTGCATTACAAAAAACATTGGGGATACATTAATGGCTTAGAAGTAAAAAAAATAGAATTGAAAGACGATAAAGAGGCAATAAATTTTATAGAAAATATAAAAGTTTCCTGTCCCTCTTATTCCAAAAAAGTAGGGGACAGGTTGTTGGTTTGTTTCAATATTTTTGATAGGGATAAAAGCAGCTTGCCTAAATATAAAGAAAGATCCACGTCGTTTGTTATCCCTAGAGGTTATGTTAATACAGATGAATATATGGTTAATTTGCCTAAGGGATTTGGGATAGCCGATCTTCCGGAAAAAAAGTTAATACAAAGTATTTTTGGGGAGTATACGTATGAATTAGAAAAAATAAACGAAAGTCAAATTAAATTTAAGCGATATCTTAAAATTATTGATGGGACTTTTTCAAAAGAACAATACGAGGATTATAGAAAATTTAGATCTGAAATACAGAAAATTGATAAATCCAGAATAGCCTTAAAACAACAATAAATAATATAATCAATTTACAATGAATATTTTTTCTAAAAAACAAATGCTATTTAAGATAGTATTGTTATGTTCTCTTACTAGTTTTTCTCAAAACTATGAATTTGGAAAAGTTTCTAAAGAAGAACTCGAAGAAACTAGTTATGAGTTAGATAATACTGCTAATGCAATAGTTCTTTATGAGAACAAAAGAGTACATTTTGAGTATAATAACTCAGAGGGTTTTATGCTAGTTACTGAGGTGTTTAAGAGAGTTAAGTTTTATAATAAAAATGGGTTTGAATATGGTAGTCATGAATTACTCTTATATAATCAAGGAGGAAGTAAAGAAAAATTAAGTGCTTTAAAAGCTATTACTTATACTTTAGAGCATGATAAGATTATAGAGACTAAGCTTAAAAAAGAAGGCGTCTTTGAAAGCGAATACTCAGAGAGCTTAGATCAAGTAAAGTTCACTATGCCTTCTCTTAAAGAAGGGGCTGTTGTAGAATATAAATACAAAATAACATCTCCTTTTATTTTTAATATAAATAGGATTAGTTTACAGGATGAAATACCAATAAAGAAATTAGAAGTAAAGGTGGAAATGCCTGAATATTTTAATTTTAAAAGATTTACTACAGGTTATTTACCTGTTAATTTTAAAGAATCTATTAAAAATGGTAGTATTTCCCATAGTGTAGCAACTAGAGTTGGTAGTTCAAATCAGAGAAGTTTGGATTATAGAATTTTTGTTAACTCTATAAATTCAGTGCATGTTCCTGCTTTTAAAAGAGAACCTTATTCAGGGAATTCTAAAAATTATATCTCATCAATTATTTATGAACTTCAATTTACAAAATTCCCTAATGGGGCTGTTAAGAGTTACTCTACGACTTGGGAAGACGTTGCAAAAACTATCTATAAGAGTAGTAGTTTTGGAAATGAATTAGATAAAAATAATTATTATGAAGAAGATATAGACAAGTTACTTAAAGGTATAAATACTCCTTTAGAAAAGATTCAATTGATATACAATTATGTGAAAAATAAAATGACATGGAATGAATACCGATCTGTATATACAAGAGATGGTGTAAGAAAAGCATATAAAGAAAATATGGGTAATTCTGCAGAAATTAATTTAATGCTAACATCTATGTTGTCTTATGCAGGTATCGATGCAAATCCGGTTATAGTAAGTACAAGTGATAGGGTCATTCCTTTGTTTCCTACCTTAAGCGGATTTAACTATGTGATTTCAAGGGTTAAATTGCCAAATAATGATATCATATATATGGATGCTACAGATAAATATGGAGTGCCAAATATTTTGCCAGATAGGGTGATTAAAGGATCGGGAAGGGTGATAGCAAAAAATAACACTTCACAAATCGTTGATCTAAGACCTGTAAAAACTTCTATGGACAGGTATAGTATACAATGTGAAATTGATGCTGAAGGAATAGTTAGTGGTAAGTTTAATGTACGTCATGTAGATTATCAGGCACATGATTTTAGAGTAGCAAATGGGGTAAAAGACGATGAAAGTAAAAGTAAGCAGCTTAAAGAAAAATACAATATAGATGAAATTGAAGAATATACTGTTAAGGGGGTGAATGAATACGGAAAAGGAGTTAGCGAAAGTTTTAATTTTACATCCTACAATCAGATAGAATTAATAGAAAGTGAGATGTATTTTTCTCCATTATTATTTTTGAGAGATAAAGAAAATATTTTTAAATCTAATGAAAGGGAATATCCCGTAGACTTTGGGTATGGGTATACAAATACATATATGATAAGTGTTAAAATTCCTGAAGGATATGAAGTGTTAGAATTTCCAAAATCAGAGATGTTTAAATTACCAGATAACATAGGGTCTTTTTCTTTTAGATCCAAAGTTGCTAATCAAATGATACAAGTTATAGTTAGCGAAACTATTAACACTCCTTTTTTACTGCCAGAATATTATCCTGTTCTAAAACAATTTTATACGCAGCTCATTGAAAAAGAAAAAGAACAAGTAGTTTTAAAAAAAATATAATAATGAATATTCAAAATGCACAACAAGCCGTAGATGATTGGATCAAAAATCATGGTGTTCGATATTTTAATGAGTTAACCAACATGGCTCAACTTACCGAAGAAGTGGGCGAAGTAGCTAGAATTATAGCAAGACGTTATGGAGAGCAGAGTGAAAAAGAAAGTGATAAAAATAAAGACCTTGGTGAAGAATTGGCCGATGTTTTATTTGTAGTATTGTGCCTGGCTAACCAAACAGGAGTTGATCTTCAGGAAGCTTTTGATAAAAAATTGGATATCAAAACAAAACGAGATCATAATCGCCACCATAATAATGAAAAACTAAAATAATGTTCAGCTCTATAATTTTATCAAAAAAGTATTGGATATCTGTATGTTTTATAGGTTTTGGCTTTGTCTTTATATTTAGCCTTATAGAATATTTTATGCAATATGGATTAAGCACTTTAGAAACTTTTATAGAGCAAAGAATACATAATAAACAATGGATTAGATATGTGTTGTCCAGACTTGTTGGAGGATTGGCGTATGGTATGGTAATGGGATATTACTTTGAATTAAGAAAAAGAAAATCAAATCGATAATATGAATTTGAAACTAGATTATATTTCTAATATAGAAAACAAAACACTGCAAATTACAGGATCTAAAAGCGAAACTAACAGATTGCTTATCCTACAAGCATTATACCCAAATATAAGTATCGAAAATGTATCAAATAGTGATGATTCAAAATTAATGCAAAAAGCATTAAAAAGTGTCGATACTATTGTGGATATTCATCATGCAGGTACAGCAATGCGATTTCTTACCGCATATTTTGCGGTAAAAGAAGGAAAAGAAACTATATTAACAGGTAGTAAAAGAATGAAAGAAAGACCAATCAAGATATTGGTCGAAGCATTACAACAATTGGGTTGTGAAATTATGTATGAAGGTGAAAAAGGATATCCGCCAATCAAGATTAAAGGCAAAACCTTGACAGCCAATAAAGTTTCTTTACAAGCAAATATTAGTAGCCAGTATATATCAGCTTTGATGTTAATAGCCTCATCATTACCTAATGGACTCGAAATATCACTAGAAGGAAAAGTAACCTCTGTACCATACATTAATATGACATTAAGTTTGTTAAAAGAAGCAGGTATAGAGGGGAATTATAAAAATAATACAATTACAATAAATTGCCATAAAGAGATTTTGCCAAAAAATATAGTTGTAGAATCAGATTGGAGTTCGGCATCTTATTTTTATAGCATAGTGGCTTTGTCAAATAATGCATCAGTAACGATAAGTAGTTATAAAAAACAAAGTTATCAAGGAGACTCTTCTTTGGTCGAGATATATAAAAACCTTGGGGTAGATACTGTTTTTAACCAAAATGCAATCACTATAAAAAAAAACTCAAACAATGTTTCTGGATTTTCTGAAGCATTAGATTTGTCTAATTCTCCCGATATAGCTCAAACTATAGCAGTAACATGTTTTGGATTAGGAGTAGAGTGTTATTTAACAGGATTGCATACACTAAAAATAAAAGAAACAGACAGGCTTGAAGCTCTTAAAGTCGAGATAGAAAAACTTGGAGGTAAAGTCAAGATAACAGAAGACTCTTTGTATTTAGAACCAGTCTCTGTACCCATTAAAAAGGATGTGTATCTAGAAACATACAATGACCACCGTATGGCTATGGCATTTGCTCCTTTGGCACTTAAAACATCCTTGTTTATTAACGAAGCTGATGTCGTTTCTAAATCCTATCCCGATTTTTGGCTGGATTTAGAAAAATTAGGTTTCAGAACTTCTGAAATATAATACCATTTTAACTTTTAAATCGTGCGTATATAAATTGAATAGTGCTATTTCAAAGTTAAAAACGTATAATACAAATTTAGAAAACTTAAGTGATAATTTATAAAGATAACCAAGATACATTTATTTAAGAAAAAAAAGGTAACTTTTTAAAACTAATAAATATATCCTGATTTACTTGACAACGCCTATCTCAAGATTGTATATTTGCACCTTCCAAAAAAAAAACAAATAAGAATGAAGTTATCACATTTCAATTTTAACCTTCCGCAAGAATTATTAGCAGAATATCCTGCAGAAAACAGAGACGAATCCCGACTAATGGTTCTTAATAGAAAAGAACAAACCATAGAGCACAGGCAGTTTAAAGATCTTATAGATTACTTTAATCCTAACGATGTAATGGTTGTTAATAATACTAAGGTTTTTCCTGCAAGGTTATATGGAAATAAAGAAAAAACCGGAGCTAGAATTGAAGTGTTTTTGTTACGTGAATTAAACTCAGAAACCCGACTGTGGGATGTGCTGGTTGATCCGGCAAGAAAAATACGTATTGGAAACAAATTGTATTTTGGTGATGATGAGAGTTTGGTAGCAGAGGTAATAGATAATACTACTTCCAGAGGACGTACTTTACGATTTTTATATGATGGTTCTTATGATGAGTTTAGGCAAAAACTTACAGACTTAGGAGAGACCCCTCTTCCTAAATATATAAAAAGAGAAGCAGAACCCGAAGATGAAGAAAGATACCAGACTATTTATGCTAAAAACGAAGGAGCTGTGGCAGCACCTACTGCAGGACTTCATTTTTCTAAGCACCTAATGAAAAGGTTAGAGATAAAAGGGGTTGATTTTGCAGAGATCACTTTGCATGTTGGTCTTGGAACATTTAATCCTGTTGAAGTAGAAGATTTGTCTAAACATAAAATGGATAGTGAAGAGGCATATATTACTACTCAGGCCGTTGATGTAATAAATAGTGGGATAGCAAAAAGACAGAAAATTTGTGCTGTAGGAACTACAGTAATGAGAGCTCTGGAAAGCTCTGTGTCGTCAGAAAAAACATTAAATGAATTTAGGGGGTGGACCAATAAATTTATCTTTCCTCCTTATGATTTTAGTATTGCAAATTGTATGATTACAAACTTTCATACACCCAAATCAACATTGTTGATGATGGTTTCAGCATTTGCAGGACACGATTTTCTTAAGCAAGCTTATGAACAAGCAGTAAAAGAAAAATATAAATTTTACTCTTATGGTGATGCTATGTTGATTATTTAATCTCAAAAATAAATAAATAGAAACCCCCGCTAGACCTTTGTTTAGCAGGGGTTTTTTGTATAATATTATAAATTAACAAGTTAAATGATGTTTTTTATATAAAAAGTATTATTTTCGATGCCTTTGAAATTACGGCATTACCGTAATTTTGTAAACACTAGAAAATAATAAATAACTATTTTCGTCGAAAAAAAAAATATTTGGGGCTAATAAATGTACTTTTTATAGATTTGTATTGTTCTTTTGTATGTTACAAATTATAAAAAGAATAACAAACCTGATTATAAATATGAAGAGAGTAATTTATTATTTAGCATTTTTGAATGCTATTTTTTCTGTTTCGCAAACCAGAGTGGGAGATGTTCATTTTAATGATATAGATGTTTTTAAAGATACCGAATTGATGCTTAATGGAGCGGGGGAAACAGAAAAATTATATGCAATGGCTCTTTATCTGGATTTTGAAGTAGATGGGATAGAAGATGGGATAATGGTGGCCGAAAAAGATGCTACTATGGCAATGACTATCAAAATAACATCTTCTGTAACAGACAGTGATTTTAAAGAGATCATTAGAAATGGATTAGAAAGAGCTACCGATGGGAACAGCTATTTGCTCGAAAATCAAATACGTGATTTTCTAAGCCTTTTGCCAAGTGAAATAAACAGGTTTGATATATTTAAAATCCTTTATGTAAAAGGAGGAATATTAACTTTATTTAAAAATAAAGAAGAACTAGGCACAATTAATAGTAAAGAATTTAAAAAAGCATTATTTAAAATTTGGTTAGGAGAAAACCCTGTAGATGCAGAATTGAAAGAAGGATTATTGGCATCTTATGAGCCAAACCCTATCTTGGGAAGATGGAAAACGTATGATAAAAAAACAGGAGTAGCTATTAATATAGTACAACTATATATCATAAAAGATAAAGTGTATGGTTCTGTACAAAGAATGTTGCGTATATCCGAAAGAGATGCTATCTGTTATGAATGCGAAGGAGCAGATAAAAATCAAAACGTTGAAGGATTAGTCATTTTGAAACACTTACAACTCAAAGGAGATAGATATGTAGATGGGAAATTTACAGATATAAATACCGGTAAAGTATCAGATTGCCAAATTTGGATAGAAGAAGATAACAAAGATGTACTTTATGTTAAGTATAAAGGAGGAGGGGGAGTCCATGAATGGAAAAGAATAGAAGACTAGTTTTGTGAAAAAAATAATATAAAAGACCCTGATATATAGTTGTCAGGGTTTTTTTGGTTCATTATAATAAAGAGGTGATGATGAGGCAAAGTAACATTTTATCCTTTACTTTTGTAAATATTATGAATACGAAGAAAAAAGATATAAGAGCGTTAAGCAAAGAGCAATTAAGAGTTTTCTTTGAGGATAATAACGATAAAGCTTTTAGAGGTAACCAAGTATACGAATGGTTATGGAACAAAGGAGCTCATAACTTTGATGATATGACCAATATTTCTAAAACAACCCGAGAAATGTTGGAAAAGAACTTTGTTATCAATCATATAAAAGTGGATCAAATGCAGCGAAGTACAGATGGTACTATAAAAAATGCTGTAAGGTTGCATGATGGTCTAATAGTCGAATCGGTATTGATCCCAACAGCTACACGCACAACCGCTTGTATATCATCACAAGTAGGTTGTAGTCTGGATTGTAAATTTTGTGCTACCGCTCGTTTAAAAAGAATGAGAAACCTTAATCCGGATGAGATATATGACCAGGTTATGGCTATTGATAAAGAGAGTAGATTATATCACAATAGACCATTATCTAATATTGTATTTATGGGGATGGGAGAACCTTTAATGAATTATAATAATGTATTGGCAGCTATCGATAAGATTACTTCTGAAGACGGGTTGGCAATGTCTCCAAAAAGAATCACCCTGTCTACATCGGGTGTGCCAAAAATGATAAAAAAAATGGCAGATGATGAGGTTCGTTTTAAACTGGCAGTATCCTTACATTCTGCAATAGACGAGGTGAGAACATCAATAATGCCTTTTAATGAAACTTTTCCATTAAAAGAACTTAGAGAATCTTTAGAATATTGGTATCAAAAAACTAAAAGTAGAATTACTTACGAATATGTAGTTTGGGATGGCATTAATGATAAAACAGAAGATATAGACGCCTTAATCAAATTTTGTTCCTATGTACCTTGTAAAGTAAATTTGATAGAGTATAACCCTATTGATGACGGTGTTTTTCAACAAGCATCAAAAACAGCAATAGATGATTATATCCATGCTTTAGAATCCCGAAGTATCGTTGTAAATGTTCGGCGTAGTCGTGGAAAAGATATTGATGCGGCTTGCGGCCAATTAGCTAATAAATCATAAAGAAATTATTTGTTTGGATAAAAATAATGATGTATTTAGAATTAATACCAACATATAAGGATATCGGTTTCAAAGAAAAAACTATTTACATTATATTCGCATAAGTTAAGAAAACAGAACTAATTACGGTATATTGAAAGTTGTAGAACAAATAAAATTACCAATTGTTGATGAAATGGAACTTTTTGAACAAAAGTTTTCGCAATCAATGACCTCTAAAGTAGCCTTGCTTAATAGAATTACTCACTACATTGTGAATAGAAAAGGTAAACAAATGAGACCTATGTTTGTCTTTTTAGTAGCCAAAATGGTGTCAGGAGGAGAGGTAAATGAACGAACATACAGAGGAGCTTCAGTTATAGAGCTAATACATACTGCAACTCTGGTTCATGATGATGTAGTAGATGACTCTAATCAAAGACGAGGTTTTTTTTCTATTAATGCATTATGGAAAAATAAAATTGCTGTTTTAGTAGGCGATTATTTACTATCAAAAGGTCTGCTGTTATCCATAGACTACGGGGATTTTGATCTTTTAAAGATTATTTCAGTAGCAGTTAGGGAAATGAGCGAAGGAGAACTATTGCAGATTGAAAAAGCAAGAAATCTGGATATTACAGAATCTGTATATTATGAAATTATACGCCAAAAAACAGCCACACTAATTGCAGCCTGTTGCAGCCTTGGAGCTTGTTCTGTAGAACCTGATTCAGATAGCGTCCAGAAAATGAGAAAATTTGGGGAACTTATAGGGATGGCTTTTCAAATAAAAGATGATTTATTTGATTATGGAAATACCACCATAGGAAAACCAACAGGAATTGATATTAAAGAACAAAAAATGACACTTCCTTTAATTTATACCCTGAATAATTGTACTAATGAAAAAAAGAAATGGCTTATTAACTCAGTAAAGAATCATAATAAAGATAAAAGAAGGGTTAAAGAAGTTATAGATTTTGTAAAAGTAAACGGTGGGCTAGAGTATGCCATTAAAATAATGCATCAATTTAAGAACGATGCTCTTTCCATTTTATCAGAATATCCAGACTCAGATTATAAATCTTCATTAGAGTTGATGGTTGATTATGTTATTGACCGAAAAAAATAAAAGAACAATTCAAAAAAAGTTTACGAAAACTGATTTTTTAGCAAAAATCAGTTAGATATTTATTAATGGGTAGCTTTGAAAATACAATTATTTTGTTAAAAACTTGTTTTTCGAGTAGTTTTATTAAAAATTCTCCGTTAAAATTGAAGATGTTTTAACTTTTTAAATACCGTCTTGTTTTTTTACTCCAAGTAATACTCAGATTATATTTATACCTCCCTGTAGGGTTATTATCCTATTAAATTAGTATACTTAAAGCGCTCTCGATTTGTTAAATAATTTACTTAAATATAATATGTGTTTAATATATAAGTAAATATAAAACCCTTAATTATATTGTGGTTTTAACGTAACTATTTGACTGTAAATATTTTATGATATTTTATTTTTTTGTTTCTTAACTAAATACTCTATATTTATCCAAGTCATAATTGAAATAATTCTTCCCAAATATTGAACATTGATTCTGCATTTTTTGCCTCAAAATGTAGTTGATACTACTTGTGCTGAAAACTGGTATAAAATTGAACAATTAACCAAATTTCACTTATATGAAAACAAATTTTATTTATTTTACATTATTCATGTTTTGCAGCTTCGGGCTGTTTGCACAAAAAGGAGGAGCTGTTAAAGCCAATTCTGTAGGTAAATCTATTTATAAAAAAGATATTCCTGCTTTTTCTCAAATGAAAAATATTATTTCTGCTAAAGGTTTAGAGGTGGATGCTCCCCCAAAACACAGAGGAAGTAACACAGTAGTTCCTGGAAAAGGTTTTCCTAAAGGAAATGATCCACTTATTGAGCGTCAAAAGAGTGCTAATAAAATGTCTATTAGCCCACCATTGGCATCTTTTGATGCTCATGTAGGAACAGTTTTAAATGACGCAACAGGAGCGATAGGACCTAATCACTATGTGTATGCATTTAACTCTGGTTTTGGGATCTTAGACAGATCCGGTAATGTTTTACTCGCAGAAGCATCGTTAGCCACCTTATTTCCGGGAGAATCACTCGGGGATCCGGTAGTAGTTTATGACAACTTTGCAGGTAGATTTATTATAATGCAATTTAGTAATTCTCCAAACGGATTTTTAATAGCAGTATGTAAAGGGCCAGATCCGGTAAATGATGGATGGTCTACTTATAGATTTAATACCGATGCATTCCCGGATTACGAAAAATTATCTATTTGGAATGACGGGTACTATATCACAGCAAACAAAAATCAAAATGCTCCGGATACCAATGATGTAGTATTTGTAGTAGAAAGAGACGAAATGATTGCAGGAGCAGCTTCGGCTAAAATGATTAATTTCCCATTACCAGGAGCAAAAACAAGCGGTTTCTATAGCCCGGGAGGGTTTAACGCAACAGGAACAACGCTTCCTCCTGCAGGTGTAGGATGCTCTATAGTATATATGCAAGATGATAGCTGGACCGGTATTTCAACAGATCATTTAAAAGTGTGGACTACTAGCGTAGATTGGACTACTCCGGCAAACTCTACAATTTCTCAACCACAAGAAATTACAACGGCACCTTTTGATAGTGTCTTTGATAATGGATCTTTTCAGAATTTGGATGAACCGGGCAACGGGCCAGATATAGATGCACTTCAGGCAACCATGATGTATATGACTAACTACAGACGTTTTGGTACACATAACTCTGTGGTTATGAACTTTGTTGTAGATCTTAATGGATCAGATAGTTTGGCAGGTATACGTTGGTACGAACTTAGGCAAACCGCAGATGGACAGCCATGGACAATCTATCAGGAAGGAACATATACACAACCAGATGGATTAAGTGCATTTTGCGGAAGTATTGCTCAGGACTCTCAAGGTAATATAGGATTAGCATATACCGTAGTAAGTAGCAGTGTTTATACTTCTTTAAGATATACTGGTAGATTGGCAAGTGACCCGGTAGGTACAATGACGGTTGCAGAACAAGTTTCGGCTAACGGAGATAGCCAAAATAACAGAAGTGATGGTAGATATGGAGATTATGGGCAAATAACTATTGACCCATTAGATGATAAAACGTTCTGGCATATCAGTGAGTATATGAAAGGACCGTCTCCTAATGTTAGAAAGAGTCATGTAGTAGCTTTTAAAATTGAACCAGCAGTAGTCGATAATGAGGCTCCGTCTACACCAGCAAATTTATCTGCTTCAGGAACAACGGCCAGAGAAACTACTCTAAGTTGGGATGCTTCAACAGATAATGTTGGGGTAACAGGTTATGATATATATCAAGATGGTACAGTAGTAGCTAATTCTGCTACAAACAGCCATACTGTTAATGGGTTAACTCCTCTTACTACATATTCTTTTTATGTAAAAGCAAAAGATGCATCAGGAAATCAATCCTCAGCAAGTAATACAGTAAGTGTAACCACGTTAGAAAGTACTACAGGCCCAGGGTGTTTAAATGGATTAGTGGCACCTTACAATGAAAGCTTTGAAAGCAACATAGGTGCGTGGACTCAAGCATCGGGAGATGATCTGGATTGGACAAGAAAATCAGGGGGAACCCCCTCTAATGGAACAGGACCTGCAAGCGCAGCAGACGGATCAAATTATTTATTTGTAGAAGCATCAGGAAGCGGTACCGGATATCCCAATAAACGAGCTATCCTTAATTCTCCTTGTTTTGATCTTAATGATGCCACAGCAGCAGTTTTCTCTTTTAAATATCACATGTATGGAGCCGCTAATTTTGGTTCTCTGGATGTAGAAGCAAGTAATGATGACGGGGTAACCTGGACTAGTGTTTGGAATAAAAGCGGAAACCAAGGAAACTCTTGGGGAACTGCGACTATAGATCTGGCAACATATCTTGGTTCTGGACTACAATTAAGATTTAATCGTTTAACAGGAAACACATGGCAGGCAGATGCAGCAATAGATGCAATATCTCTTACAACTGGTTCTTCCGGAGGAGATTGTGCTACAGGTGAGCTAACTTTGACAATAACATTTGACAACTACCCTGAAGAGACTTCATGGACGTTGAAAGATGCTGCAGGAACAACAGTAGCATCAAAAAGCTATTCATCTTCAAATGCAGATGGCTCTACAGTAACAGAAACCATTAATGCTTTGGCTTCAGGAGCATATACTTTTACAATATCAGATTCATTTGGAGATGGTATGTGCTGTAAGTATGGTAATGGAGCATATACCCTGTCAAGTAGTGCCGGTACTATAGCATCAGGAGGAGAATTTACAAGTTCTGATGCCACAGAATTCTGTGCTCAAGGAGCAAGAATGAGATTAGATACTCATGAATTGACCGATGTTAATGCAAATGACGAAAGATTTAAACTGTATCCAAATCCGGTAAGTGGCGTTTTAAATATTTCGGTAGGCAAAACATCTATCCAAAGTTTAGAAATATTTTCAATGTTTGGGCAGCTGATCCACAGTGAAAATAACCAAGGAACAAAACAACAAGTAGATGTAAGTAATCTTTCAGAAGGAACATATTTTGTTAGAATCACTGCAGACGAGACCATTGTAACAAGAAGTTTTGTGGTTAAAAAATAATTTCTTGTAAAAAAATTATAGACTTTAAGAAGGTTGTCCAACAGGACAACCTTCTTTTTTTGGACAATTACCTTGGGGAAAGCCTCAGAGGATTAAACTCCACAATGCGGATTAAAATTAGAAGAAAGGATTGCGTTTGCTTAATTATATTATTTTTGTTGAATATATAAATTAGTATAATCTGTTTTATGATCCATAAATCTACTATAGATGCAGTATTTGAAGCCGCCCGTTTAGAAGAGGTAATAGGAGATTTTGTGCAATTAAAAAAAGCAGGAAGCAATTTTAAAGGGTTGAGCCCTTTTAGCGATGAAAGAAGCCCTTCTTTTATGGTATCTCCTGTAAAACAAATATGGAAAGATTTTTCTAGCGGAAAAGGAGGGAATGTTGTAGCTTTTTTGATGGAGCATGAGCACTTTACATATCCTGAAGCTATAAAATATTTAGCAAAAAAATATAATATAGAGGTAGAGGAAACCGAGCAAACAGACGAGCAAAAACAACAAGCAGATGAAAAAGAAAGTATGTATCTGGTTAGTGAATTTGCTAATGTTTTTTTTCAAAAATCACTACTCAAAACCGAACAAGGTAAAGCTATAGGATTAACTTATTTTAAAGAAAGGGGATTTACAGAACACACTATAAAAAAGTTTGGATTAGGATACTCTCCCGATACTTGGGACGCTTTTACTACAGAAGCCATTAAAAAAGGATATAAGTTAGAGTACCTGGAAAAAACAGGGCTTACTATAGTCAAGGAAGAAAAACAGTTTGATCGTTTTAAAGGCAGGGTTATGTTTCCAATACAATCCATGTCTGGTAGGGTATTAGGCTTTGGGGGCAGGATATTGACTAATGAAAAAAAGGCAGCAAAGTACCTTAACTCTCCAGAAAGTGAAATCTATCATAAAAGCAAAGTGCTTTATGGTATTTATCATGCAAAACAAACAATAGCAAAAGAGGATAACTGTTTTTTGGTAGAAGGATATACAGATGTTATCCAATTTAATCAAACCGGGATTACCAATGTAGTTTCTTCCTCGGGGACAGCGTTAACTTCAGACCAAATACGCTTAATAAGCAGGTTAACTAAAAATATAACGGTACTGTTTGATAGTGATGCAGCAGGAATGCGAGCATCTTTAAGAGGTATAGACCTTATTCTTGAGCAAGGAATGAACGTAAAGGTCTGTAGTTTTCCAGAAGGTGAAGATCCGGATAGTTTTGCCAAACAAAATACATTAGAAGAGCTAACCGTATATCTAGAAGAAAATGCTCAGGATTTTATAAGCTTTAAAGCATCTTTATTACTGCAGGATTCTAAAAATGACCCTATAAAAAGAGCAGAACTGGTTAGGGATATGGTAACCAGTATATCCAAAATACCCGATGTAATCAAGCAGGAGATTTATGTTAAGGAGTGTTCAAGGATAATGGATGTTTCAGAAGATGTTCTGTTTGATACTTTGGCACAAATACATAATACAGATATAAAAAGCCAGCATAAACAAAAAGACCAGCAACAAAAACCTCTTGAAATTGTAAGAAGCGAAACTCAAAAACAACCCAAAATCAACAGGCAGTATGTGTTGGAGCGCCATATAATAAAGGCTCTGTTAATGTATGGTGCTCTCGATGCAGATTTTGAGGATTTGATATTGAAGGAAAATGAAGAGGGAGAACTTATTTTAGAGCCGGAAATACATAGAATAAAAGTTTTTGAAAAAATATATCTGGACTTGCAAGATGATGAAATAGAATTTACAGATCAACTATTTAAGGACATATATACGATTTTGATTGAAGAACTAAATATGGTAAGTGAGTTTAAAGTTGAAAGTTTTATAAATAAAATTCAACCCGAAATAGCCTCAGAGATTACAGAAATTATGATGAACGAGGAACGGTATGAACTTCATAGGTGGGTAGATAAAGAAATTCATGTAAAGCAAAAAAAAGACTCTGTTGCAGAGTATGTAAATAATATTATATTAAGCTTGAGAGGGTTTTTGATAGATCAAAAAATAAATGAGCTTTCACAAGAAGTGAAAGCCCAGAATTTTGAAAATAACATAGGTGTTTTAGAAGATATTCGAGATTATCAAACACTCAAAAAATTATTATACAGAAAACTAAATCGGGTGATTTAACTAATATGTAATAATCTTGATTGATGAATCAAATCTGCAAGGTTGTCTACTTTTAATTTTTTTAATAATCGTGTTTTGTACGTGCTTACGGTTTTTTCATTAATAGATAATGTGCTTGCAATATCTTTATTCCTTTTTCCTGAAGATAATAAGTTGAGAACCTCTATTTCTCTGGAAGACAGTTTTTTGTATTTTACAACCATATTATTTTCGCTGGCATTTCCATTGGCCAGTTGTTTGGTAAGGTTGTCATTTAGATAAATACCTCCTCTGGCAACACGTTCAATTGCTTTTTTAAGGGTTTTTGTAGGAACTGTTTTTGCTAAATAAGCAGAAGCACCTGCTTTAATAGCACTTAACGCATACATTTCTTCAGGATGAGAACTAAAAATAATTACTTTTATTCCGGCAAATTCTTTTTTAATAGTTCTCAATGCCATAATTCCATTGATTTGTGGTAAATCTAACTCCATGATGAGAACATCAGGAGTGTTAGATTTCAAAACATCATACATTTCGTTTCCGTTACTTACTTTGCCAATGATTTCATAATCCTCAGAGTTGCGAAATAAAGAAACGATCCCCTTCCTAGTGATTGGATGATGATCTGCGATTAATACGGTAGTCATTCTTGTTTACGATTGTTTTAGTTTAATTTAAGAGTTTAACATCTTTAGGCTAGGGGTAATTTTTAAATCTTTGTGCAAAATTACTAAGAACTAGCCCTCGTAAACTTTTTTTTATGAATTTATCGATAAAAAGATAATTAAAACAGTTCAACGGGTATATTACAAACAGGAATAGGGTTCATTTTATGTTGGTTTACGGTATTTAAGTGTATAAAAATTTCAAAAACCTCCTTCTTTCGTCCTTTAAAATCATTGCTGTTTTTGCCCTCTTCTTTCATTTTCATAGCCCATTCCAATTCATCATAACTAGCTCCAATTTGATCCTCATCACTTCTGCTGTCACCAAACAAACCATCGGTTGGAGCAGCATTTTGTATAGAAACAGGTACTTTTAAAACTTTGGCAATAGCATAAACTTCACTTTTTAAAAGATTAGCGATAGGGCTCAGGTCAACACCTCCATCTCCATATTTAGTATAAAAACCCACGCCAAAATCTTCGACCTTATTACCAGTCCCCGCAACCAGATATCTGTGCAAACCAGCAAAATAATATAAAGCAGACATTCTTAATCGGGCTCTGGTATTTGCAAGAGATAAATCTAATTGTGCACTGGCAGGAGATTTGGGGACTACAGACTTTAATTCCTCAAAAACAGGAGTTAAGTCAACTCTGATGTCAGAGACATTAGAGTGTTTTTTTTTCAATTCAGCAATAAGTTCTTGAGCTCTGGTAACCTGACTTTGTGCTTGATGGATAGGCATCTCAACACAAAGGGTTTTCATACCTGTCTTTGCGCATAAACAAGAAGTAACAGCACTGTCAATTCCTCCGCTAACACCAACAACAAAACCTTCCATATTTGCGTTTACAGCATAGTCTTTTAGCCAATTTACAATATGATCAATTACTTTTTCTGTTTGCATACTTTATATTTATAAATAATATAACTAAAAATAAGTTTAATTCAACAGATACTTGATTATCCTGTGCTTTGTACTTCGTAAAAGGATATAGTATCTTTGCGATCATAAAATTAATAAAAAAAGATGGCGTTCTGGAAGAATAGAAATTATTTAAATAGATATTACAATTTACAAAGGGGTATTATTAAGTTTTTAAAATTTACTCTGGTCTTTTTTATGTTTATTTCTTGCTCAAACAAAAATAAAGTTGAGAAAGAAATTGCTAAAATCCCTATAGACCTGAAAATAGAACGTTTTGATACTTTATTTGCAGTAGTAACTCCAGAAACCCTTCCAGAACTTAAAAAACAATACCCGTTTTTGTTTCCAGAAAAATATGCAGACAGTATTTGGATCAAAAGGTCCCGGGACACAATACAACAAGAGGTAAATACAGAAGTAAAAAAGGCTTTTTTGGATATGTCTGAAGAAGAAACAGAACTGTATTCACTTTTTCAGCATATCAAATATTACTTCCCGGAAATTAAAACACCAAAAGTTGTTACCATTGTCAATGATGTAGATTACAAAAACAAAGTAGTGCTTTCAAAAGGATTGTTAATTATTGCCTTAGACACATATTTGGGGAAAGACCATCATTTTTATAAAGGAATACAAAAATATCTAAGGCAAAATTTTGAAAAAAAAGATATGGTTCCTGATGTAGCTTCGATGTATGCCAAAAACCAGGTAGGCCCGATTAGAGACAGGACATTTTTGGGGAACCTGATATCTTTTGGAAAAGAATTGTATATAAAAGATTTGTTATTACCTGATTTTTCCAGTGCAAGAAAAATAGGGTATAGTGAAGAGCAATACTCTTGGGCAGAGACTAATGAAGAACATATATGGAGGTATTTTATAGATAAAAAACTGTTGTATAGCACAGATAGTTCTTTAATGCCCAGATTTTTATACCCGGCACCTTTTTCAAAATTTTATTTAGAAGAAATAGATAACGAAGCCCCGGATAGAATTGGCCAGTTTGTAGGATGGAAAATTGTGGATTCGTATATGAAAAATAACAACGTATCTTTGCGCCAATTAATATTGGCAGATGCCGAAACTATTTTTAACAGATCAAAATATAAACCCAAAAAATAATGGCAAGCGCGCATAAATCAGAAATCAAAATAGATATAGAATTAGATGAAAATCGTATTCCTGAAAAGTTAAAATGGACAGCAAAAGACGGGGGAGTCGAAAATCAGGATACCAAAGCAATGCTTTTATCTGTTTGGGATAATAAAAGTAAGGAAAGCCTTAGGATAGATTTGTGGACAAAAGATATGCCTGTTGATGAAATGAAAATCTTTTTTCATCAAACATTGGTAGCCATGAGTGATACTTTTTACAGAGCAACCCAAGATGAAAAAATGTCTGCTACTATGAAAGATTTTTGCGATTATTTTGCAGAGAAATTAGATTTAGAACAAAAGTAATTCATGTTTTATTGAAATGTTTTTAAGTTAATTGTGACTAAACAGTCAAAATTTAATTTTGAAAAAGACTTTACTTTTTGTGTATAATGCAAAATCTGATATGTGGAGCAAATATTTGAACAATATTCATAAAATAGTAAGCCCGCAAACCTATTCCTGCAATCTTTGTAACTTAACACATGATAGTTTTTCTGAAAAGAAAGAATGGAGGGATTTTAGAAAAAATGTACCTCTTGATTTTTTGTTTATGTATAAAAATGAGTTCTTCAAGTCATACCCTGCCGATAAATTCAAAAACCTTAAGTTTCCTGTTGTTTTTGAAAAGTACACAAAAAATCTTACGGTAGTTTTGGATGCAGAAAAATTAGCAAGTATACAAACTACAAAACAATTAATTGGTTTTTTGCAGAAAAAAAATTAAGAAGATTTAGCTAGCTGGTCGTTAATATCTTGTATGTAATTAAGAAGATCTTCCTGCCCTAATCCCGAAGAGGAAGAAGTTATAAAATAATTAGGCATTTCTTCCCAATACTTAAGCATTTCATCAATATAATTATTTATCTGAACAGGTAATTTGGTCTTGGTAAGTTTATCTGCTTTGGTGAAAATTATAGAAAATGGCACTTGGTTTTCACCTAACCATTGCATGAACTCCAGATCTATTTTTTGTGGCTCATGGCGGCTATCTACCAATACAAAAGCACAAGCTAGTTGAGTTCTTTTAGAAAAATAAGCAGTAATAAATTTTTGAAATACTTTTTTTGAAGATTTAGATACTTTTGCATATCCATATCCTGGTAAATCAACCAGAAACCAGCTTTTGTTAATGATAAAATGATTGATTAATTGCGTTTTTCCGGGTCTCCCCGATGTTTTGGCAAGACTTTTTCGATTGGTAAGCATATTGATCAAAGAAGATTTTCCAACATTGGATCTTCCAATAAATGCATATTCAGGGAGTCTGTCTTTTGGGCATTTGGCAACGTCGCTGTTACTCATTATAAATTCAGCGCTGCTAATCTTCATAATATTCAGTTAAGGTTAAAAGTTGCGTTCTTGTAACCAGTTATGCAATAATCGGTTAAATTCTTCAGGATGTTCCATCATGGCGGCATGCCCGCATTTGTCGATCCAGTATAGGTCAGAATCTGGTAGTAATCTGTTAAAATCATCAGCTACCTCTGGCGGAGTCACATTATCATTTTTACCCCATATAATACAGGATGGGATATTCATTTTTGGTAAATCTTTTGCCATATTGTGCCGGATAGCACTTTTGGCTATAGCCAAAGTTCTGATTAATTTATTTCGATCATTAACTGTAGAGTACACTTCATCTACAATTTCTTTGGTAGCTATAGTCGGGTCATAAAACACATTTTCGGCCTTTGCTTTAATGTATTCATAATCTCCACGCTTAGGATAACTTTCTCCCATAGCGCTTTCGTACAATCCAGAACTTCCGGTAATAACAAGTGCCCTTACTTTTTCAGGAAACATTTTAGCACATAAAAGAGCTATGTGTCCTCCCAGAGAATTACCAAGAAGAATTACTTCTTTGTCGCCATAGCCTAAATGATCTATAAAATCTTTAAGATACTTAGCGTATGTACCAACTTTGGTTTTTAGCAAAGACAATGTATAAACAGGTAATTCAGGAATTAATACCTTATATCCATGCTGAGGAAAGTAAGAACTAACACCTTCAAAGTTACTCAAACCGCCCATCAATCCATGTAAGATGATAATTGGTGTGCCTTCCCCTAAATCTAGATAACTAAATTTTCCGTCTTTTTGTAATTCGTGTTTCATTAATACTTCTTAGAAGAATTAAACGCAAATATAGCATTTTCATAATTAGTTTCGAGTTTTTTTATGAATACTACAGAATGATTTTTTTTATTTTTTTGAACACAGATTATTTTGACTTCAAATTCATTAAAACCAAGAATCCATAAGCCTTTTTGTAGTGTATTGATAAACAAAATCTTAAAGTTTTGGGTAACAAAAACTTCTTGTTTTTAAACACAACTTATTAACAATGTGGTAGATTGTGGTAAAAAGTGGTATTTTTTTCAATATATTTGACTTATTAAACGTTTAGGGAAGTAAAGTGGTAAATCTAATTGGTACATACGAGTGCAAAGCAGACGCTAAGGGACGTTTGATGATGCCTGTTGCTTTTAAAAAGCAACTCTCGGGAGTACTGGAAGATGGGTTTGTCTTAAAAAGAGCGGTTTTTCAGCCTTGTTTGGAGTTGTATCCTATGGCAGAATGGAATCTTTTGATGCAAAAAATGAATAAACTTAATCGCTTTAAAAAGAAAAACAATGACTTTATCAGAAAATTTACCGCAGGAGTCAAAGTAGTAGAGATTGATACAGCAGGACGCTTGTTAATACCTAAGGATTTGATAAGCTTTGCCGCAATTACAAAAGATTTGGTACTGTCCTCGGCCGTCAATATAGTTGAAATTTGGGATAAAGACCAATATGAAAAAGCAATTGAAGGTGTAGCAGATGATTTTGCAGATCTGGCAGAAGAAGTAATGGGGTTTGATGATGATATCAGTCTTGATTAGTAGATAGTAAAGGATAAGAGGGAGGTAAAAAAGTCTTGTCACTATTTTAGACAAACAAAAGAAATAAAACAGATGGAGTATCATAATCCGGTATTGCTTAAAGAAACAGTAGATGGGTTGGTCATTAAGCCAAATGGAATATATGTAGATGTTACATTTGGCGGTGGTGGCCATTCTAAAGAAATACTTAATCGATTGGGGCCAGAAGGCAGATTATTTGCTTTTGATCAGGATTTGGATGCGTTGGATAATGCGATCAAGGATGAGAGATTTACTTTGGTAAATGAAAATTTTAGGTTTATAAAACGATTCTTGCGATTTCATGGAGTAAAAAAAGTAGATGGGATTCTTGGGGATTTTGGTGTTTCCTCTCATCAGTTTGATGTTGCAGACAGAGGGTTTTCTACTCGGTTTGATGCAGATTTGGATATGAGGATGAATCAAAATGGAGAGTTATCGGCATATAATGTAATTAATGAATACGACGAATCGGATTTAAGAACTATGTTTTTTGAATATGGAGAATTAAGAAACGCTCCAAAACTAGCAAGAGCGATAGTAGCTTCCAGAAAAGAAGAGCCTTTAAAAACGAGCACAGAGTTAAAAGAAGTACTAAGCCCATTTTTGCCAAAGCATAAAGAACATAAAATATTGGCACAGGTTTATCAGGCAATTCGTATAGAAGTAAATCAAGAAATTGAGGCTCTTAAAGAATTTTTGAGACAAACAGAAGAACTTCTTAATTCTAAAGGCAGGATTAGTTTAATATCCTATCACTCCCTGGAAGACAGATTGGTAAAAAGATTTATTCGTAATGGAATGTTTGAAGGAGAGCCAGAAAAAGATTTATATGGTAATGTAAATGTGCCTTTTAAAAAAGTAGGAGGATTGATTGTTCCTGGAAATGATGAAATTAAAAAAAATAACAGGGCTCGAAGCGCAAAACTAAGGATAGCAGAAAAAATAAGAGAATAAGCAAAGGCTGTTTCTGTGTCAAGGAAGAACAAAA
This sequence comes from Aquimarina sp., assembly GCF_977115655.1. Lineage (NCBI taxonomy): Bacteria > Pseudomonadati > Bacteroidota > Flavobacteriia > Flavobacteriales > Flavobacteriaceae > Aquimarina > Aquimarina sp. Next base: position 15,363 of record NZ_CDSBKO010000012.1, on the reverse strand, counting down.
AATATGAAGCAAAAAATTTATGACATATTAAAAGGAAAGTTTCTTATCGCAGACGATGCGATGAAAAATTGGCGAATGTTATTGTTTCTTTCTTTTTTAGCAATAATAATGATAGCAAGTTCTCATAATGCCGAAAGTAAAGTACATGAGATAGCAAAATTAAACAATGAAGTAAGAGAGCTAAGAACACAATTTGTAGACGGAAAAACAGAGTTAATGAGATTGAAAATGGAATCATCTATAATTAAAAAGATGACGCAAAAAGGATTAAAACGCCCGGCAAAACCACCAAGAAAAATAATAGTAAAAAACTAAACTATTTTGGCAACAAAAGAAAAAAACATATTAAATCGGTTGTATTTTATAGCAGCTTGTATGTTCATTTTTGCAATTGTAGTATTGGTAAAACTGGTAAATATACAATTTGTTGAAGGAGACGCATACCGTAAAAAAGCTCAGGAACGGGTTTTTAAAACTTTTGATATACCTGCAAATCGAGGAAATTTATACGATAGTAAAGGGAATTTGTTAGCAACCTCGGTTCCAAAATATGATATAAGATTTGATGCACTTACAGTAACAGACAAAGATTTTAGAGCGCATATCAAACCACTTTGCGAGTCCTTGTCAAAAGAGTTTGGTAAACCGGTATCTTATTATGATAAGTTAATAAGAACAGCAAGAGGTAATAAAAACAGGTATTTGTTGATAAGTAGAAATCTGGGATATTCTCAGTACATGAGGGTTAAGAGTTTTCCTTTGTTTGTGTTAGGAACAAACAGAGGAGGTTTAATTGTAGAACAACGTACCGTAAGAGAGCATCCTATAGGTAAAATTGCAGAACGTACAGTAGGGTATGAAAGACGAGATGAAAACGGGTACTATACCAGAGTAGGACTAGAGGGGGCTTATGGTCCTTTTTTGAGAGGTAAAGAAGGAAAAAGAAAGAAACAAAAAATAGCCAAAAACCAATGGAAACCTATTGGAGATTCCAATGAGGTAGAGCCTCAGGATGGATACGATGTGGTTTCAACAATAGATGTGAATATTCAGGACATATCGCATCATGCATTATTGGCACAATTAGAAAAATTTGATGCAGAACATGGTACCGTTGTAGTAATGGAAACCAAAACAGGAGAAATAAAAGCAATCTCTAATTTGGGACGTACAGATATCGGAAAATATTATGAAAAACTAAATTATGCTGTTGGAGAAGCCCACGAGCCGGGGTCTACATTTAAGTTAATGACAATGGTTGCCGCTTTGGAAGACAAAGTAATTGATTCAAGTTACGTTATTGATACCGAAAATGGTCGTGTAAAATTTTATGATAGGGTTGTAAAAGATTCCAAATGGGGAGGGTATGGCAAAATCTCTGTAGCAAAAGCATTTGAATTATCTTCAAATACCGCTTTTGCAAAAATGATTGATGAAAATTATAAAGATAATCCCAGAAAATTTGTAGACCGTTTAATTAATATGGGATTAGGAGAAACTTTAGGGTTGTCCATCAAAGGAGAAGGAGAACCCAAAATACCTTACCCCGGAGATAAAGATTGGTATGGTACAACTTTGCCGTGGATGGCACATGGGTACGGTGTGGCAATTACTCCTTTGCAAACATTGGCATTCTATAATGCAATAGCTAATGATGGCGAAATGGTAAAACCAAGGTTTATTAAAGAAGTAAAAACCTGGGACAAAATAAGAGAAAAATTTGATAAAGAGGTGTTGAACCCTACAATATGCTCTAAGCAAACAGCAAGAATAGCCCGCGAGATGATGAAGAATGTTGTAAAAAGAGGAACTGCAGAAAATATACGAACAAGTAATTTTGACATTGCAGGAAAAACAGGTACGTGTTGGGGGAATTACGGAAGAGATAAAGAACGGGAGTACATATCTTCTTTTGCAGGCTATTTTCCCGCAGATAAACCTATCTATTCATGTATTGTAGTTATTCACAGACCAAATAAAGAAAGAGGATATTACGGTAGTGAAGTTGCAGCCCCTGTTTTTAAAACAATTGCCACAAAAATATATAACGATATACCAGTGATAGATGAAGTGTCTTATGCAGCTGTAGAAAGTGTTCCTGTTGTAAAGAGCTATGATAAATACTATCACAATGTTCAGAAATATAAAACCATAATGCCGGATGTAACAGGAATGCCTGCAATGGATGTTATTTCGCTATTAGAAAATATGGGGTTAAAAGTAGAAATGAAAGGATCGGGAAGAGTAAAAAAACAATCTATAGAACCCGGAGTTAAAGTACAAACAAACCAAACTATAAGATTAGAATTATCGTGACAGAGTTAAAGGATATATTATACAAAGTAGCTATTAATGCTGTAGTTGGTAATACCGTTACAAGCGTTAATAAGATAGAATTTGACTCCCGAAAAGTAGGTCAGGACGATGTGTTTGTGGCAATTCGGGGTTCAGTTTCAGATGGGCATGATTTTATTGAAAAAGCAGTTAATCAAGGAGCTTTGGCAGTGATTTGCGAAAAAGTACCTGATGTTTTGGTTACAGGGGTTACTTATGTAGAAGTACAAGATACCCAATCTGCATTGGCAATAATGGCATCCAACTATTATGGTTCCCCCTCAGAAAACCTAAAACTGGTAGGTGTTACAGGTACAAATGGAAAAACAACTATAGCCACTTTATTATATGTGCTTTTTAAAAAAGCTGGTTTTAAAGTAGGGTTGTTGTCGACAGTAAAAATTATGGTAGATGAAGAAGAGTATAAAGCAACACACACAACACCAGATTCTTTAGTAATTAATTATTATCTCAAACAAATGAATAAAACAGGAGTAGAATACTGTTTTATGGAAGTAAGTTCTCATGGGATTCATCAAAAACGTACAGAAGGATTAAAATTTGCAGGAGGTATTTTTACCAACTTATCCCACGATCATTTGGACTATCACAATACATTTAAAGAATATCGGGATGTAAAAAAGACCTTTTTTGACAATTTACCACCAAAAGCATTTGCATTGGTAAATAAAGATGATAAAAATGGAGTCTTTATGCTTCAAAACACAAAAGCAAAACAATATACGTATGCTTTAAAATCGTATGCAGATTACAGAGGGCAGATTTTAGAAAACAGCTTAGGTGGGCTATTGCTAAAATTAAATGACCATGAAGTTTGGGCAAAGCTAATAGGAACTTTTAATGCATATAATTTACTTGCAATTTTTGGAACAGCAGAATTATTGGGACTCGAAACTATCGAAACCCTTCAGCTATTAAGTGATCTGCACAGTGTAAGTGGCAGATTTCAATATATGATTTCTGATCATAAAATTATAGTAATAGTAGATTATGCACATACTCCCGATGCTTTAAAAAATGTTTTAGAAACAATTAATAATATAAGGACCAACAATGAAACCCTGATAACAGTTGTAGGCTGTGGCGGGGATAGAGACAAAACAAAAAGACCGGTAATGGGTAATATTGCAGCAAAGCTTAGCAATAAAACAATTTTTACAAGTGATAATCCCAGAACCGAGAACCCTAATAAAATTATTGAAGATATAGAAAAAGGAGTAGAACCACAGCATTACAAAAAAACATTATCTATAACAGATAGAAAACAAGCAATAAAAACAGCATGTCAATTAGCTAATACAAACGATATCATACTTATTGCAGGAAAAGGACATGAGGCGTATCAGGAAATAAATGGTGAACGTACCGATTTTAACGATTTTGAAATTGTAAAAAAAGAACTGAAAAAATTAAACAAATAAACCCTTTTGTCCTCTTTTGAAAAGGAAATAAAAGGTAGGTGATTTTATGTTATATTATTTATTTGAATATTTAGAAAGTGAATACCAATTCCCCGGGGCAACACTGTTTCAGTTTATAACCTTTAGGGCAGCAATGGCAATCATACTATCTCTGTTGATTTCTACCATTTATGGTAAACGAATCATAAATTTTCTTAGAAAAAAACAAATGGGAGAAAGTATTCGCGAATTAGGATTAGAGGGGCAGGCCGAAAAAGCAGGAACACCAACGATGGGAGGAGTTATAATTATCCTGGCAACACTAATTCCTGTGCTGCTATTTGCAAAACTAGATAATATATATGTCATCTTACTGATCGTTACCACCTTGTGGATGGGAGCTATAGGGTTTACAGATGATTATTTAAAAATTAAAAGAAAAGATAAAGAAGGATTAGCAGGAAAATTTAAAATCATAGGTCAGGTAGGCTTGGGACTTATCGTAGGGTGCACTATGTATTTACATAAAGATATTACTATAAAAGAAGAGAAAGTAAAAACACAAACAGAACAAGTATCTGTAAAGGTTGGAGAAGAATCCGGATTTAATCCCGCAACAAAATCTACAAAAACTACCATACCATTTTTTAAAAACAACGAATTTGATTACTCCGATTTAATTACCTGGATTAGTCCGGAGTTGGCAAAATATGCATGGTTAATTTTTATACCTATTGTGATTTTTATTATCACAGCAGTATCTAATGGAGCTAATCTTACCGATGGAATTGATGGCCTGGCAGCAGGGTCTTCTGCAATAATGGTTTTAACATTAGCTCTGTTTGCGTGGGTATCTGGGAACATCATTTTTTCAAATTACCTAAACGTAATGTATATCCCTAATTCTGGCGAAATGACTATTTATATAACAGCATTTGCAGGAGCTCTGGTAGGGTTTTTATGGTACAATACATATCCGGCACAGGTATTTATGGGAGACACAGGTAGTTTGACTATTGGAGGTATCATTGCAGTTATAGCTATTGCCATACGTAAAGAGTTTCTTATTCCGATTTTATGCGGTATTTTCTTTATAGAAACAGTTTCGGTAATGATGCAGGTAAGCTGGTTTAAATACACCAAGAAAAAATATGGAGAAGGGCGAAGGATATTTTTAATGTCACCCTTACATCACCATTATCAAAAAAAAGGAATACATGAAAGTAAGATTGTTACAAGATTTTGGATTGTAGGGATTTTTATGGCAATCCTTGCAGTGATTACATTAAAAGTAAGGTAAGGTTTAAACAGTAAAGGAAATTGTGGATCGTAATTCAAAAATTAAAAAACGCCTCGTCGTTTTGGGAGCCGGTGAAAGTGGAGTGGGAACTGCTATTCTGGGTAAAAAAGAAGAATTTGATGTTTTTGTTTCTGATAAAGGAGTAATCACTGAAAAGTATAAAGAAGTTCTTAGAAATTTTGAAATAGAATGGGAAGAGCAGCAACATACAGAGTCTAAAATTCTGAATGCCGATGTGGTTATGAAAAGCCCAGGGATTCCTGATAAAGCAGAATTAATAAAAAAACTGCATGAAAAAGGAGTTCCGGTAATCTCCGAAATAGAATTTGCAGCAGGATACACCAATGCCCAAATCATAGGTATTACAGGTAGTAATGGTAAGACAACTACTACGATGCTTACGTATCATGTGCTCAAACAAGGTGGGTTAAAAGTGAATATGGCAGGTAATATAGGGGACAGTTTTGCAAAACAAGTAGCAAAAAATGAAGCCTCGTATTATGTACTGGAACTAAGTAGCTTTCAATTAGACGGAATAATAAAATTCGCCCCGCATATTGCAGTATTAACCAATATTACACCAGATCATCTGGATCGGTATGACTATAAGTTAGAAAACTATATAGCATCAAAATTTAGAATAGCAATGAATCAAACAGAAGAAGACTATTTTATCTATGATGCAGATGATAAAATAATAGAAGAATATTTAATAAAGCACCCCATTCGTTCAAAGCTATTACCATTTTCATTAACTAAAAAATTTGAAAATGGAACATATTTAGAAGATGGAAATATAACAATAACAATAGATAACAATAAAATAACTATGCCAACAACAGATTTAGCTTTAGAAGGAAATCACAATGTAAAAAATGCTATGGCGGCTTCTACCGTATCTCATTTATTAAGAATAAGAAAAGCCACTATTAGAGAAAGTTTAGAGAATTTTCATGGAGTAGAGCACAGACTAGAAAAAGTTTTGAAAATTAATAACGTACAATATATAAACGATTCTAAAGCAACCAATGTAAACGCAACATTTTATGCTTTGGATGCAATGAAATCAGCTACTGTTTGGATAGTTGGCGGGGTAGACAAAGGAAATGATTACTCAGAATTATATTCTTTGGTGAACGAAAAAGTAAAAGCAATAATTTGTTTAGGAGTAGATAACTCTAAAATTATTAATGCATTTGGTAATTGTGTAGATAATATTATAGAAACACAATCCATGAAAGAAGCTGTAGAATTAGCATATAAAATAGCCGAAAGAAACGAAAATGTATTACTGTCTCCAGCTTGTGCAAGCTTTGATCTTTTTAAAAATTATGAAGAAAGAGGAAGACAATTTAAAGAAGCAGTAAGAGAATTATAAAGGATTAAAGTAGTGCTGATATCCGACCTCTAAGGCACTCGAGGAGGTAGGAACACAAGATTGGTGTTGAGGAATGCAAATAAAAATACAATTTAGATAACAAAATATTAGATGACTAAATTATTGGCAAATATAAAAGGAGATAAAATGATCTGGGCTGTTTCAGCTTTGTTGGCATTATTTTCATTTTTACCCGTATATAGTGCTAGTAGTAATTTGGCATATCTATATGGAGATGGTAATACTTTTGTTTTTCTGATTAAACATTTTGCACATTTGGTTCTGGGTTTTTTGATTATGTATGGAGTTCATAAAATACCGCATCATTATTTCAAGGGACTTTCTATTATTATGATACCTGTTGTAGTGATATTGTTACTGGTTACAATGGCGCAAAACACAACTATAGAAGGAGCTAATGCAAGCAGATGGATTCGTGTGCCATTTGTAGGAGTTACTTTTCAGACCTCTACTTTGGCAGCTGTAGTTTTAATGGCTTATGTAGCAAGATATCTTTCAAAAATCAAAGACAAGACAATCTCGTTTAAAGAAACATTGCTACCTCTTTGGCTACCGGTATTTATAATATTGATTTTGATTTTACCAGCAAACTTTTCAACTACAGCAATACTGTTTTCTATGGTTATAGTTTTGGTATTTCTGGGAGGGTACCCATTAAAATATATTGCGGTGATTTTAGGCACAGGATTTCTGGTACTTACTTTTTTTATTCTGTTTGCCAAAGCATTTCCCGGGGTTTTTCCAAACCGTGTAGATACCTGGGTGAGCAGGATAGAAAATTTTGCAGATGATAAAGACACACAAGAAGACTATCAAATAGAGCGGGCAAAAATAGCAATTGCCAGAGGAGGAGTTATTGGTACAGGCCCGGGTAAAAGTGTACAAAGAAACTTTTTGCCGCAATCTTCTTCCGATTTTATTTATGCTATTATAATTGAAGAATGGGGGTTTGTAGGAGGTGTGTTTTTAATGGTGCTATATATAATGCTATTGCTAAGATTAGTAATTGTAGCACATAAAAATGTAGACGTTTTTGGAAAATTATTGGTTATAGGAGTAGGACTCCCTATAGTTTTTCAGGCATTAATAAACATGGCAGTTGCGGTAGAACTATTTCCGGTAACAGGACAAACATTGCCACTCATTAGTAGTGGGGGAACATCTATATGGATGACTTGTCTGGCAATAGGTATAGTATTAAGTGTTAGCGCCAAAAGAGAAGCAATTCTGGAAGAAGAACAAATAAAAGAAAAAGAAGAAAACCCATTAGAGGTTTTGAGTGAAGTTTTATGAGCAAAAAGCTAAAAATCATATTATCCGGAGGAGGAACAGGAGGGCATATCTACCCTGCAATAGCTATTGCAAACGAGATATGCAAAAGGCATCCGGAAGCTTCGGTATTGTTTGTTGGGGCAAAAGACCGAATGGAAATGCAAAAGGTACCAGAAGCAGGATATGAAATTGTTGGCCTTTGGATAAGTGGTATTCAAAGAAAACTTACGTTAAGCAATCTTATGTTTCCTCTAAAATTATTAAGTAGTTTATGGAAATCAAGAAAGATTATTAAAAAATTTAACCCCGATATAGTTATAGGGACCGGTGGGTTTGCAAGCGGACCTTTATTGAAAGTAGCTAATGTCAAAAATATTCCAGCAGTGCTTCAGGAGCAAAACTCATTTCCCGGAATCACTAATAAATGGTTGTCAAAAGGAGTAAACAAGATTTGTGTGGCGTATGATGGTATGGAGCAATTTTTTCCAAAAGATAAAATTATAAAAACAGGAAACCCGGTTCGTCAGGATCTGTTAAAAACCAAAGATAAGAGAGATCAGGCAATTTTAAAATATAACCTAAACCCAAAAAAGAAAACAATTTTGGTAATAGGAGGAAGTTTAGGAGCAAGAAGAATCAATCAATTGATAGAAAAAGAACTTGATTTTTTTAATAAAAAAGACGTTCAGCTAATATGGCAATGTGGCAAACTATATTATTCAGAATATAAAAAATACACCAATCAAAAAAATGTACAAGTCCTTCAATTTATAGATACTATGGATCTGGCGTATGCAGCAGCAGATGTAATTATCTCAAGAGCAGGAGCCAGTTCTGTTTCAGAATTATGTATTGTAGCAAAGCCAACATTGTTTATTCCCTCACCAAATGTAGCAGAAGATCATCAGACTAAGAATGCAAAAGCTGTTGTGGATAAAGATGGAGCTTTGATGTTAAAAGAAAGTGAGCTTGAAGACAAATTTCAGTACACGATTTTAGAGATGTTAGAATCAAAAGAGTTGCAAGATAAATTGTCAAAAGCAATAAAAGAACTGGCATTGCCCAATGCAACTATAGATATTGTTGATGCAATTGAAGAGATAATGAAAAATAAAATTAAGTAGAATTAAAAGGTAGATGAATAAAAGTTTAGAGAACATACAGAATATATATTTTATAGGTATTGGAGGGATTGGCATGAGCGCTCTTGCACGATACTTTAAGTCTCTTGACAAAAATGTGGCAGGATATGACAAAACTCCGGGCAAGATAACCTCTGATTTAGTAGCTTTAGGAATCCCCGTTCATTTTGAGGACAAAATAGATCAGATTCCTGAAGAATTTTTAAATATTGAAGACACCTTAATAATATACACTCCTGCAATTCCAAAAGACCATAAACAATTTGTGTATGCTAAAAACAAAGGCTTTTTTATAAAGAAAAGAGCCGAAGTTTTAGGAATTATTACCAAAGGAGTATATACACTTGCTGTAGCAGGTACACATGGCAAAACTACCACTACAGCTATCCTTGGGCATTTGCTAAAAGAATCCGGGGCAAAAATAACCGCTTTTTTAGGAGGAATAAGTGAAAATTATAACTCTAATTTAATCCAGGAAGGCAATGAAGTAATTGTGGTAGAAGCAGATGAGTTTGACAGATCTTTTTTGCAACTATACCCGGATATTGTAGCAATAACCTCTATGGATGCCGATCATTTAGATATTTATGAAAAAGCAAATGCATTAGAAGAGTCTTTTGTAGAGTTTTCTCAAAGGGCAAAAGACCACCTTTTAGTTCGTAATGGCCTACCACTTTCAGGAATTACATTTGGTATCGAAGACGATTCTGATTACTGTATTAAAAATATAAGAATCAATAATGGAGCATATATTTTTGATTTAAAAACACCTCAGGAATTTGTTAAAGATTTGCATTTAAACCTGCCAGGTAAACACAACTTGTTAAATGCTGTTACAGCCTTTGCTATAGCGATGCTTTATGGCTCCCCGACCAGCTCTTTAGCAAAGGCTTTATTTTCGTTTAAAGGAGTGCAAAGAAGATTTAGTTATCAAATCAAAAAGGAAAAAATGGTGTATATAGACGATTATGCACACCACCCCACAGAGATTAATGCATTATATCAGGCAGTAAGAGAAATGCATCCGGATAAAAAAGTACTGGCAATTTTTCAACCACATTTGTATAGCCGAACCAGAGACTTTGCTTCAGACTTCGCTCAAAGCTTAAGTCAATTCGACCAATTATTGCTTTTGGATATATATCCGGCAAGAGAACTGCCAATTGCAGGTGTAAATTCGGACTGGTTATTGAGTATGGTAGATATGGTAGATAAAAAAATAGTAAAAAAAGATAACCTGATAGCAGAAATAGTAAATAGTGATGCTCAGGTAATTTTAACTATTGGGGCAGGAGATATTGGAGAAGAAGTAGGCAAAATAAAAGAAGCTCTTTTAGCATGAAAAAGAAAATTTTCACATACCTGAAATTCATTGCCTTATTAGGGGTTGTAATTATTCTTTTTGCTTTTACCAATAAACGTAATAAACAAAGGAAAATTAATAAAGTACTCGTAGAATTTATTGAAGAACAAGATCCCTATATAAATGAAATAACGGTTAATAAATTGTTAATACAAAATCATAATAGGGTAACAAACGTGGGCAAAGAAATTTTAGTTTTGAATACTGTAGAAAAAGAATTAGATGCACACAGAATGGTGGAATATTCAGATGTGTATCTTACTGTAAATGGAGAACTTAGGGCAAAAATAAAGCAGCGTACCCCAATCGCAAGGGTGGATGCTGTTACTCCTTTTTATATTGATATTACAGGAAATGTAATGCCTTTGTCAGACACCTATTCGGCACATGTGCCAATAGTTAGTAATGTTTCAGAGCGAGAAATATCTAATGTGTTTCCATTGTTAAAAAAAATTCAGGAAGATGAATTTTTAAAAAAACATGTTGTAGGAGTATACCTTAATACAGATGGAGATTATGAGTTGGACTTGCGGGTATATACATTTAAGTTAGTTCTGGGAAAAGTAGAAAGTTTAAATAGTAAGATTAGAAATTTTAAAGCGTTTTATCAAAAAGCATTAAAAGATAAAAGCCTTGATGCATATAAAAAAGTTAGTTTACAATTTAGTAATCAAGTAGTGTGCACAATAAAATAGTACCTGTATGGAACGAGAAATAAATGAAATAGCGGTAGGATTAGACATAGGGACAACAAAAATTGTTGCTATGGTAGGAAAATACAACGAGTATGGCAAGATGGAAGTATTGGGTATTGGCAAATCTAAAAGCTTGGGGGTACATCGTGGCGTAGTAAATAATATAACCCAAACAATCCAGTCTATACAACAAGCAGTACAAGAGGCAGAAAGTGTGGCAGGAGCAAAAATCAGCAATGTTACTGTTGGTATAGCAGGTCAGCATATTCGTAGTTTACAACATAGCGATTATATTACCAGACCAAATGCAGATGCAGTTATAGACGAAGATGATATAGAAAAATTAATCAATCAGGTGCATAAATTGGTTATGTTGCCAGGCGAAGAAATTTTGCACGTTTTGCCTCAGGAATATAAAGTAGATGGTCAAGCCGAGATAAAAGAACCGGTAGGGATGTACGGAGGAAGGTTAGAAGCTAATTTTCATGTAGTAGTAGGGCAGGTAACCTCTATTCGTAATATAGGAAGATGTGTTAAAAGCTCTGGATTAGAGCTGTCTGATGTAACACTCGAACCCTTGGCATCTGCCAATGCAGTACTAAGTCAGGAAGAAAAAGAAGCAGGGGTAGCATTAATTGATATAGGAGGAGGAACAACAGATCTTGCTATTTTTAAAGATGGCATTATCCGTCATACCGCTGTAATTCCTTTTGGAGGAAATGTTATTACAGAAGATATCAAAGAAGGATGTTCTATTATTGAAAAACAAGCAGAACTGCTTAAAATAAAATTTGGATCCGCATGGCCCGGGGAAAACAAAGACAATGAAATTGTTTCTATCCCGGGACTTAGAGGCAGAGAACCAAAAGAAATTACTTTAAAAAATTTATCCAAAATTATTCATGCCAGGGTAGTAGAGATTATAGAACAGGTTTTTTTGGAAATAAAAAACTATGGGCACGAATCCCCAAAGAAAAAACTAATAGCAGGGATTGTGCTTACAGGAGGAGGATCACAGCTTAAACACCTAAAACAATTGGTAGAATATATTACAGGTATGGATACCAGAATAGGATACCCAAATGAGCATTTGGCAGGCAACAGTAATTCCGAAACTACAAGTCCTATGTATGCAACCGCTGTAGGATTGGTAATGGATGGTTTAACGCACATGAAAAGGCAAAAAAAATTAAATAAAAAAGAAACCATAATCAACGAACCGGTAGTCGAATTAAAACAAGACATCGTAGAAAATAAAACAGTTGTCGAAGAGGAAATTCCAAAAGTAAATCTAAAACCAAGGAAGAATATTTTAGAAAAATGGACAGAGAAATTTAAGGAATTTTTGGATAATGCAGAATGAAAAATAATAAAGAGCAGCTTTTAACAAAGCAATAAAAATATATAAAAGTAGTAGGAGAACCAGAAAATTAGCAATTATGAGTAATAACGAGGAATTCGAAAATATTTCGTTTGATTTGCCCAAAAATCAATCTAATGTGATCAAAGTAATCGGAGTAGGGGGAGGTGGTAGCAATGCTATTAACCACATGTTTCAACAAGGAATTAAAGGAGTTGATTTTGTAATCTGTAATACAGATGCCCAAGCGTTAGAAAATAGCTCCATTCCAAATAAAATACAATTAGGGGTTTCATTGACCGAAGGATTGGGAGCAGGGGCAAACCCCGAAGTAGGAGAGCAATCTGCTGTAGAGAGTTATGAAGAGATAAAAAGGATGTTGGATACCAATACCAAAATGGTTTTTATCACTGCAGGTATGGGAGGAGGAACTGGTACCGGAGCAGCTCCAATTATAGCTAAAATGGCAAAAGAGTTGGATATTTTGACCGTTGGTATTGTAACGATCCCTTTTCAATTTGAAGGACGTATGCGTAATGAGCAAGCCCAATTAGGTGTAGAAAAACTACGTGCTCATGTAGACTCTCTAATTGTAATAAACAACAATAAGCTTAGAGAAGTTTATGGTAATCTTGGGTTTAAAGCCGGTTTTTCTAAAGCAGATGAAGTTCTGGCCACAGCATCCAGAGGAATAGCAGAGGTCATTACACATCATTATACCCAAAACATAGATTTACGAGATGCTAAAACAGTACTAAGCAATAGTGGTACAGCAATTATGGGGTCTGCTAATGCCTCTGGTAATAAACGTGCTCATGACGCTATAGTAAAAGCTTTGGACTCCCCTTTGCTTAATGATAATAAAATTAATGGCGCTAAAAATGTACTTTTACTAATAGTATCGGGTAAAGAAGAAATTACTATAGACGAAATAGGAGAAATTAACGACCACATCCAACAGGAAGCAGGACATAGTGCTAATATCATTATGGGAGTTGGAGAAGACGAATCCTTAGAAGATTCTATCTCGGTTACAGTTATTGCCACAGGATTTAATGTAGAACAACAAGACGAAATTGTAAATACCGAAACTAAAAAAATTATCCATACTCTCGAAGATGAACAAAGAGCTACAGTACAAGATTTATCTCCTAAGTCTACAGCTACACGTACATCATTGCCTGTAAAAGAGGAAATAATAAAGCATGAACTTATAGAAGACGAAGAAATAGATAAGGATACAGACCTTATACCTACTACAAATTTATTAAAAAATATAGACGTTTCTTATGAAGTAGTAGACCCTTTTTCTGTAGACAGTGATTTTGTGATTATTAATGCACAAGATATAATTAAACAAATCGAGGTCAACGATGAAAAAGAAATAAATGAAGAGCAAGAAAAAAAAGATCAATTTGCATTAGCTTTTGATATGCCGGTTGAAGGAAATAAAGAAGAGCCAGAAAAAGAAATTAAATCTTTTAAACAACCTGTTGCAAAAATAGAAGAAGAAGAAGAAGGACCTGTTGTTTTTGATTTAAGTGATGATATCTTAGATTTAGAAGTTAAAGATCCAATAGAAGTTGTTCCTGTTGGAGAGACAAAACAAGGAGGGGTTCGCAGGTATAGTCTCGAAGATTATATGGAAGAGGAAAAACGATTGACCGAAGCAAAACCAATGCAAACCATACAGGAAGACAAAGAAATTCTTTTAGAAAAGAAAACTATTGTTTCGATCCCTCAAACAGAAAGTACAGAAGATATAGATCCTGTAGATCAGCCAATTTCTGAAACGTTAAAAGCCAGAGCTGCAGAACGCAGAGCTAAGATGAAAGAATTTAATTATAAATTCAGAAATAGTTCAAATATTGATGAAATAGAAAAAGAACCAGCGTACAAACGAGCAGGGATAGATGTGGATACCAGACCCGGTAATTCTGGATTATCCAGGACTTCTTTAGGACTAGATGGTAATGATGATATCCAATTACGTAAAAATAATTCTTTTTTGCATGACAATGTAGACTAAATACAGAGATGTAAATTATCTGTTTTTGGAGTTTTATATAACTGTAACAAGAAAACTTAAAAATTCTTGTTGAAATAAAATTAAACTGGTAATCTTAGAGTAGATTACCAGTTTATTTTTATCTTCGCAGACCAAAAGATCAAAAATAAATTATCATGAGTTTAGAGCAAAAGGTGATGACAGCAATGAAAGAAGCTATGAAAGCTAAAGATGCCAATGCATTAACATCACTACGTGCAATAAAATCAGCTATATTGTTGGCTCAAACAGAGAGCGGTGCAAAAGAAGAACTTACAGAAGATCAGGAGTTAAAACTATTGCAAAAGCAAGTTAAACAACGAAAAGACAGTGCAGCTATTTTTGCTGAACAAGGGCGTAATGATTTAGCAGAGCCAGAATTAGCGCAAGCAGCCGTTATCGAGCAGTTTTTGCCAGAACAGTTAAGCGAAGAAGATATCGAAAAAGTAGTAGTTGCTATCATTGCAACAACAGGAGCAGAAGGAATGAAAGATATGGGTAAAGTAATGGGAATGGCAAATGCTGAATTAACAGGGAAAGCAGACGGAAAAACGATATCTGCAATAGTAAAAAATAAATTATCATAGTTTTATAATAGACCTCACAGGTTTCGAAAACCTGTGAGGTCTATTATAAAAAAAATAAAAATAACAAAATGGCCGCGTGGCGCAACTGAATAGCGCATCAGATTTCGGCTCTGAGGGTTGGGGGTTTGAATCCCTCCGCGGTCACAAAAGAGGTAAGCATTAGACTTACCTCTTTTTATTTATCTTGAAATCAATTAGTTATATGTAAATTGATTCGATTTTTGCCTCATCAGGTTATATTTCTTAAAATCGATAACTAATTGATTATTAGTAATGAAAAAGTTTGATATTTTCCCGTTTAGGTAAAAAATTAGCTCCCTCTTTAATTCTATTTTACTAAAAATATAAGATAATTTTCTCATTTGTAATTCATTGTATATGGTCTTTTTTTAAAGTTCTATTATATAATGATATTGGAAATTAGAGTGACCTTTACTTTATAT